>JBGSTN010000579.1:0-9717 GCA_041736455.1 Burkholderiaceae bacterium
CGATCCATGGGGGGCTGTCCTTCGATTGATGGTTTGGGTGTATCGCAACAACCATCCTATCGATCTCTGGGCAGCCCCAACTCATTCCATGACTTGCCCGCCACAATACGACCCGGACGAGCTTAAGTAAGTGCCATTCGCCCTAGCGCCTGTTGTCCGATTGCCGAGCCGACGCGCTCGTCGTCATTCGAGGTGGCGAGCGTCAGGTCGCAAACATCCTCGTGCGAGAGCGCGTGGCCAGCGGCCATCAAACGTCTCAGAGCCTCGGGCTCGAAGGTTCTATCGAGCGCCGCGCGCGCTTCGATCATCTGAGTCGACTTGTGCATATCAAGCTCCAAATGAACGCCCATCGTCGCTGAAACTCTGTCTGCGTAGCCGATCAAATACGCCGCCGCCTTGTATCGACCCTCCGACATCGCGAGCAAGAAGAAAGCCTCGCCGAACAAGTCGATGTACATCAATGCCGACATCCTGCGGAGCATACTGAAAAGGCACTCGAAACTCGACCGAGCGTCAGCGGTCTGCCCGGACAATAGCTGACCCACTCCCAAGATCCCCAGTGGATCGGCCGGCATGCCGAAACGACGACGACGCTCCTGCTCGAAAGCCTTCTTGCAGCGTTCAAGTGGTTCGTCGATATTGCCTATCACGAATCGAGACATCGCAGCGAATACTGTGTACAGGGCATTGAGTCCTGGTATGCCGCTTTTGGCAACGAGAATCGCCGCACGTTCGCTTCCTGCAGCCGCTCTCGAGTGCAAGCCTTGGTGATAGTCATGTATTGCGAGATTGCTCTCTACAACGGCCTGAAGCTTGGTGGACCAGTCTTTCCAAGGGATTGATTCGAGCTCCTCGAGCAATTCCTTGGCTTCGCGCGTCCGGACTCGACGAGTCGCCAGCATCAAGGCTATGGCAAGGCAACGTCCTTCGTCGTCACCCAACGTTCGGTATAACGCAGCCGCCCTGCTCGAAAAGCGATGCCCGGCGAATTTGTCGATCGCGTTCAGGAGCTGCGCGCGCCAGGTGCAGTACCGAGCGACGTCAGGCTCACTCACGACGACATCAAGCAACGGATCGATTCGTGCGCAGAACCGATTCACTTCGACAATTCGCCCGATCCTTTCCAGGAAGTGAATCGATGCACCCATGATCTCGACTGCCGTTCCGGCATCATGGTCGATAGCCCAATCCAGCGCCGTCCGGATATTGTTGATCTCCTCCGCGAATGTCGGTAGCAGTGTCTCCTCGCTGATCCTCCAGGACTGCGCGTAGAGCCGGTTGGTCAAATCGGCGACGGCACGAGCGTGGCGCCTTTAAACGGCGGAGGCGTCCGGACTGGCCGCAAGTCTCTGGCTTGCGTAGTCGCGCGTACTTTCCAGCAACCGATAGCGAATGGGTTCGGAATCACTTGCCACCACGAACGAGCGATCCACCAGGCAAGCCAGAAAATCAACGACACGGTCTTTGTCCAGGCTGGCGTCCTGAACCACGGCAACGGCAAATTCCAGATCAAACGTGCCCACGAACACTGCGAGCCGGTGAAGGACGGTCTTCTCGTCGGGCGACAAGAGGGAATAGCTCCAGTCCAACGCAGCGCGTAGTGTTGTTTGCCGAGTGGGCGCGTTTCGGTGCCCACCGCCGATGAGAGCAAGCCGGTTCGACAGACGCGACTCGAGTCCCCGTAACCCTAGAAGCGATACCCGCGCCGCGGCGAGCTTGATGGCAAGCGGCAATCCGTCCAGGCGACGACATATCGAGACAACGCAGGCGACATTCTGCTCGTCGAGCTTGAATCGATGGTCCAGCGCTCGTGCTGCGTCCAAAAACAATTGCACGGCGCCATGGTGTTCTGCATCGGCAAGCGAAGCGTTTCGATCGGGCACGGACAAAGAGCCAAGTCGAAAAACACGTTCACCTGGCAATCGCAGTGCAGCCTGGCTGGTGACCAGGATCCGGATCCCGGGCGAGCGCAGGATCAGCTCGTTCGAGAGTTCCGCCGCCGCCTCCACGAGGTGTTCCGCGTTGTCGATCACGTGCAGCGCCTGGGTCGACGCCAGTGCATTGGCAAAGGCCGGCATGGAAACCATGGCGCCCGCGTAAACCAGATTGAACGCCCGAGCAGCGGCCTGCAAGAGCGAAGTCCGGTGGCGAATGGGTGACGCTTCCACCCAAGCCACGCCATCGCGGCACATCGAACGTCGCCGATGAGCCGCGACCGCCGCGACAGTCGTCTTGCCGATTCCGCCGGCACCTGGCACAGTGATCAAGCGATGCTCTCCGAGCAACGCATCCAGCGCGACCAAGTCATCGTCACGGCCGACGAGACCTGCGGGCAATGGCGGGATTTCGCCAGGGGCGTCTGGCACCTCGGCGTGGACAACGACTGCGGCGGCGGATGGCGTTCCCAACGCGAACCGGTATCCACGACCAGGAACCGTGATCAGTGCGTGTTTACCCAGCAGCTTGCGTATGGCGTGGACCTGCACATCGAGGTTGCCGCTTTCGACAACGCGCTGACCCCAGACAGCGTCATACAGTTCCGCCCGAGGAACGGCGCGATCTCGCCGTTCGATCAAGGCAACCAGCAGGTCGAAGGCTCGGCCCTTGAGAGGTGCATTCTCGCCATCCACCAGGATGAGCCGTTCGAGGAGACGAATTTTCAACTTGCCGAATCGATAGGCGTCGCTCATCGATTCTCTCCCATGGTCGAACTCGGCGATCGGCGTGTTGCACATCCGTTAGATTGCCTGGGTCGCGTCGGTCGCGATCGTGGATGCGGTCGACATCTGGCGCAGGGTCTCGCGCATCAGGCGTTTCAGCTTTTCGTTGCTGGGCGCGTCAGTGGCCGTTGTGCGGTGCACGCTGGCCAGTGAAAAAAGCGTCTTTATCGGCCCGATCAGGCGGCCTGGCCCCGACCCATCCTAACGAATGATCTTTTGCTCCACGTGTGACGATATTCCAGCGACTATTCCAGCAAGCAGAACAAAAATGACCGTAGTACATGGAGGCCCGCTTACGAAATTGCTCAACGATTGATCGACCACGAAAAGTAGTGCCGTCACCGAAGCTAAGATCAATGCCATGCGCTTGTAGATCATCGGCGGATTCTCCATCGTCATGCTCAAGTTTTGGCGGAACGTTGGCAGGAACGGGACGTGTCGTCGTGGTCTCGCAATACGCTTTCGCCAACGAGTGCCCCGCCTGGGCAATCACCCGACCCGCCCGCTGCATTGTCGCCAGTGTAAACGTCACCGATGGCATTCAGGCGCAGTGAGTTCGTCGTCATTGCCCCAGGGTTCGAGCCGGGGAGTTACCGCTTCCCCACTCGAATACCGCGGCTGATCAACCGCTTGAAACGGACTCGAATGAGCGCAGGCGCGTCAGCACAGCCTCGGTATTGCCGGCGGCGACAAGCTGATGAGCACAAGGCGCATGCGGAACCGCGCAACAACGAAAAATGGTTGCCACGCGCCGGAAAGATCATCCAACCTTGCCCTGCCGTGACGAATGTCCGATCACGCCTTCGCCGCGATCTCGCGGCCGGTCACCAGCACCACCTCGCCATCGAGAATGGGTTTGGCGATCGCGAAGAACGCCGCCACGGCGGCCGATTCGTTGTGGCGATCCATCGCAGCCTGGTCGACGTAGCGCTCGTGGGTCACGAAGCGTTGCGGATCGGCGTGATCCTGCGCCACCGAGTAGCCGATCGTTCCCGGCTCGTTGGCCTGGACGTGGGCGACGACCTGAAGCAGCGCATCGCGCATTGTCGATTCGGTGCCGGGTCTGGCCCGGATGATGGCCGTGATCGTCAGCATCGCTCACTCCTTTCCGTTTCTCTCATTGTTCGCAATGTCCATCGTGACGCGAGACACGACTCGGCCCGATGCATCGATCCGGCCCCTTGCGTGACAAGGCATGCTCGGCAATCTTCAGATCAGCAGGCTGCGCCGCACGACCGCCGGATCGCCCACCACGTCGGGCCCGATGTGGTCGACGATCCGCCCTTTCTCGACGACATACGCGCGTTCGCTCAACGTGACGATGGTGTCGAGGTTCTGTTCGACGAACAGGATCGTGCTGCCGAACTCGTCGCGGATCGCACGCAACGTGGTGCAGATCATCTGCACGATCGACGGCTGTACGCCTTCGGACGGTTCGTCGAGCAGGATCAGCGACGGATTGCCGATCAACGCACGACCGATCGCGAGCTGCTGCTGTTCACCTCCACTCATCGTGCCGGCCAGCTGATTGGCGCGCTGCGCGAGCACCGGGAAGAATCGATACACGGCGTCCTGCAACTTGCGCCCGCCCGGTCCGCCGATCGCCTGGCCGATGAACAGGTTCTCGGCAACCGTCATGCGCGGAAACACCTCTCGGCCCTGCGGCACGTACCCGATCCCGCGCCGCGCACGGGCATCGGGCGACATCGAGGTGATGTCCGTCCCTGCGAACGTGATGCGGCCGGCGGTGGCAGGCAGCTGGCCCATCAGGCAGCGCATGATGGTCGACTTGCCCACGCCATTGCGGCCGATGAGGCTGACGATCTCGCCGCGGTTTATCGCGAGGTCGACGCCCTGCAGGATCGTCGTCGGACCGTAACCCGCGCGCAGGCCCTCGACTTTCAGGCAGACGTCGGCATCGGCGCTCGATGGCCGGGCAGAATCAGTCGGCATGGGGCTGGCCCAGATAGATTTCGGCGACGCGAGGATCGGCGATCACTTCGGCGATGCTCCCCTGGCAGAAGAGCCGGCCGAAATGCAACACGGTCACCCGCTGGGCGATCTGGCGAATGAAGGTCATGTCGTGTTCGACGACGAGGATGGTCATGCCCCCCGCGTTGAGTTGCTGGATCAGTTCACCCGTTCGGTAGGTTTCTTCCGGCGACATGCCCGCCGTGGGTTCGTCGAGCAGCAGCAACGTCGGTTCGAGAGCGAGCGCCATGCCGATCTCCAGCCACTGCTGTTGGCCGTGCGCCAGATTGCCCGCACGCTTGTCGGCATGGGCGGTGAGATCGAGCAGGTCGAGCAGCCGATCGACTTCCGCAGGGATCGCTGCACGCGCGAGCCGCCGTTGCAGGGCGATGATCAGGTTTTGCGTGACAGGCAAATCGCGGAACACGCTCGGCACCTGCATCTTGATGCTCATGCCGCGCATCACGCGTTCGAAGGGCTTGCGGGTGGAGATGTCTTCACCGCGAAAGAGCACCTTGCCGCTGCTGGGTTCGTAGGCACCAGCGACGAGTTTGAAGAAGGTACTCTTGCCCGCGCCGTTCGGGCCGATCAGGCAATGGATCTCGCCCGTCTCGATCGCGAGATCGACGCCATCGACCGCTGTCAGGCCGCCGAAACTCTTGCTCAGGCCCTGCACGTCGAGCAGCGCACTCATCGCGTCGCAGCCTCACGATCGACGGATCGGCGCGACCGGTTGGCGAGCCACGAGCCGAATCCGGCCATGAATCCCGCCGGCACGAACAGCACCGTGACGAGCAGCAGGATGCCCATCAGGATCAAAGCATATTGCTGACTGTAGACGGTGAGGGCCTGGAAGGCCAGCAGCAGCAGGAACGACCCGACCAGGGTGGCCGTGAGATCGCCGCGGCCGCTGAATGCGACCCAGATGATCGGCATCGCGGCCGACGGCAGGCCCATGATCGCCGGCGTGATGAACTGTCCCCACGCGGTGTAGAGCCCGCCGCTCAGGGCCGCCAGTGCACTGCCGAGCACGAACACGGCCAGCTGGTACTTGCGGACATCGTAGCCCAGCAGTTCCGCGCGCAGCGGATCTTCGCGAATGGCGACGAGCACGTTGCCGAACCGGCCGTTGACCAGCCAGCGCAGTGCGAGGTACACGGCGAGCAGCAGGCCGAAGATCAGGTAGTAGAGCGGCGTGCCTTCGATCGCGATCACCTCGCCACCCCAGTTCCATTCGAGCATCGGCATGCCGCCCATGCCGTTGAAGCCGTTGAAGCGTGCCGGACCGATCGCCCATTCGGGTCCCGCGGTCTGGCCCATGAACGCCGCGAGCGCCAGCGTCGTGGCGAAGGTGACGATGCCGAAGAAGACGCCGCCGACGCGGCCATAGATCATGAAATAGCCGAGCACCGCCGCGCAGATCGCCGAGAGCAGCACCGCGAGCGCGAGCGCCACGAGCGTCATCGGTCCCGTGGCCGCGAGATTGATCGAGATGACGCCATAGCCGTAGCCGGCGATCCCGAAGAACGCCATCTGGCCGAACGACAGGATGCCGGTGTAGCCCCACATCAGCGACAGGCCCAGCGCGGCGAAGATCCAGATCAGGAAGTACGCCGTGTTGCCCACATCGTAGGGATCGGAGCCCAGTGGATAGGCGAGCCCGATGATCACGACGATCATGAAACCGATCCAGAATCCGCGGCCGTTGCCCAGTGTCTGCGGCCCGTTGAGGGTGGCGAGGAAATTGCTCATCAGCGTCTGGCCAGCGAGCGGCGCAGCAGCCAGCCCGAGACGCCTTCAGGCAGCACGCGGATCACGACGATCACGGCGAGCAGCAGGCCGATCTGACCAATGATCTGTCCCTGCCAGGCGTTGAGCGAGGTGCGGATCGCACCGAGCACGATCGCCGCCGGTACGGTGCCCAGCAGGACGTTGGAGCCGCCGACGACGACGGTGACGAAAGCTTCGACGATGAAGGTGACGCCCATCGTGGGAATCAGCGTCATCGTCGGCGCATAGAGCGCGCCGCAAAGACCTGCCAGTGCTGCCCCGATGCCGAAACTCATCGCGTAGACCTGCGGCGTCCTGATGCCGAGCGCCCTCGCCATGCGCGCATTCTGCATCGTCGCACGGGCGCGCGTGCCGAAGCCGGTGTGCATGAACAGCGCGTAGATGCCGATCATCATCACGATGGCGGCGACGAACAGCACCAGGCGATAGCTGGAGAAGGTGTACTCACCGACGGTGAAGCTGCCGGCCGGCGTGCCGATGCCGGGCCAGCTCGAACCGAGCGTCAGCAGCATCGTCTGCGTGACGATCAGGCTCACCCCCCAGGTCGCGAGGATCGAGTCGAGCGGCCGGTCGTACAACCGGTGGATCACGGTGCGTTCGAGCACGACGCCGAGCACCCCGGCCGACAATGCACCACAGGCCTGCGCCACCGGCAGCGGCAACCCGTTCTGCACACCGATCACCGTGACATAGATGCCGCAGGTGATGAATTCACCATGCGCCATGTTGATGATGCCCATCATCCCGAAGATGATCGCGAGACCGGCCGACGCGAGGATCAGGAACGCGAACACATCCGCGAACTGGAAGGCAATGGCAAAGAGTTCAGCGAACATGAGGCGTCGCGAGTATGGGGGTCAGGTCTCTCATTTTCCACGCTCGGGCATGGCCAAAGACCGGGTTCGGACACGGGGCGAGGAGAAATGAGAGACCTGACCCCGTTGTGGGGCCGTTAGGGCCGGAAAGCACGAGGCTGGAAGTATGAGCGTCAGGCGAACAAGGGTCAGGTCTCTCATTCCGCGGACTCGAGCCCGGCCACCGGGCCGGGCTAGTCGCCTGAGAATGGAGAATGAGAGACCTGACCCCCAGTACTCGAAAAGGGGAAATGAGAGACCTGACCCCCAGTTTTATTTCTTCGGCAGGTTCGACGGCGCGTATTGCGCTTTCGGGTCGGCCTTGGTCAGGTCACAGCCGATCTCGCCCAGCCAGTACGGCTGGATGATGCCGAAATCCTGGATGACCTTCACCGAGTGATCGGCTTGCACACCGATCATGCGCATGTGATGCGACATGTGCTGGCTCTTCGGGTCGACGCAGATGTTGCCCTCGGGCGCCTGCACGCAGGCCTTGCCGGTGGCGATCACTTCACGCAACTTGGCCTTGTCGGTGGACTTCGCGGCTTCGACGAGATTCTTGTACAGGTTGATCGCGACGTAGGCGTTGTAGCCCATGTCGTTGATGTACTTCTCGTCGGGAAACTTCGCGCGCCAGCGCTTCTTGAAAGCCTCGGCTTCCGGCGTGTCGATTTCCTCGAACCAGTTGGCCACCGCATGCATGTTCTCGAGCGCCGGCGGCTGGAAGCGCTTGTGTTCGAAACCGAGCATCACCTTGATCGGGCTGCCCATCGGAAGGCCGAGCTTGGCGGCCGCGGCCTGCTCGAAGAACGAATCCTGCGCAGCGCCCACGTTGAGCATCATCAGCCAGTCGGGCTTGGCCTTCTGCACGTTCTGGATCGTCTGGCCGAACTGCGAGATGCCCAGCGGGATGAACTCTTCACCGATCACCTTGCCACCGGCCTTCTTCAGCAGGTCGCGCGTCCACTCCGCGGTGAGCTGGCCGAAGTTGTAGTCGGCGGCGATCGTGTAGACATTCTTGCCGAATTTCTCTGCCATCCACGGGATCAGCGTCGACAGTTGCTGCTCGGGAACGGCGCCGACACTGATCATGCTCGCGTCGCACACACCACCTTCATACTGGTTGGTGTAGATGTAGGGTGTCTTCGTGCGATTGACGATCGGGCGCAGCGCTTCGCGCGACGCACTCGTGATGCCACCGATCAGCACGTCGACCTTGTCACGCTGCAGCAGGCGGCGGCCGAACTCCTGGTAGCGGGCGTTATCGCCCTGCGGATCGAGGTGGATCAGTTCGATCTGCCGCCCCATGATGCCGCCGGCCGCATTGATCTCCTCGACCGCGAGCTGCGAACCGTGCAGCTTGGGCAATCCGAGCAACGCGAGATCACCGGAGATGTCTTCCAGCAGACCGATCTTGATCTTTTCCTGAGCGATCACCGGCAAGGTGCCCGCACAGAACAGCGCGAGCGCCGACAGCGCACCGGCGGCCAGCGCGCGCACTGGACGGCGCGAGCGGGACCGCTTCATGTCACTGGACGTCTCGAACGAGGGTTTCATCTTCATTGAACGGTTTCCTGGTGGGTGAGCTTGAAGTAAGGGTTGGATGATCTTGGCGTGCCGGATGTCGGTCTATCCGATCAGAGCGAGGGATGGCGACGATGCCAGTCGGTCGTTCCCTGGAACGCATGCGCGGCCCGCACCAGCAGGCCTTCATCGAGATGCCGACCGACGAACTGGAATCCGATCGGCATGCCGGCGCCGTTGAAGCCGCCCGGCAGCGTGATCGTCGGACTGCCCGACATGTCGAACGGGGCGGTGAAGCGCAGCACGTCGTTGATGCCGTTGGGTCGGTTGAACACCTCGTCGAGCTGTGCGGCCGATGGGTTGCCGAACGGATGCACCGGCACCACCAGCAGGTCGATGGTTTCGAAGAGCTTGCGCAGTTGTCCTTTGAAGATGAGCCGCGCATGCTCGATCTTCATCAGATCGATCACGCCGAGCTTGAGGCCCGTCTCGATCAGATCGGCGAGGACCGGCCCGTATTCGGCGGCGCGTTGCGGATAGAAGCGCTCGTGCGCGACCGCCGTTTCCACGCCGCAGTACTTGGCCCAGTCGACGTACATCGTTTCCGTCGCGCTCGGCATCGCGATCTCGGTGACAGTGGCGCCCAGGTCGGTCAGCACCTGCCGCACTTCCCGGATCACGCTCGCCGTATCGGCCTCGGCGACATCGAAGATGAACGACGCGGGCAACCCGATGCGCAGTCCCCGTATACCGTCGTTGATGTGCGCGAGATAGTCGGGCACGGGCGCTTCGAGCGTGGTCGGGTCATGTGCGTCGACGCCAGCCATCGCGCCCAGCATCGCACCGGCATCGGCCGC
>JBGSTN010000623.1:0-3122 GCA_041736455.1 Burkholderiaceae bacterium
ATCGCAGCGCTGGGCCGTGTCGCGGTACGACAGGGCGCGGGTGTCCCACCGCCGGACCGCATCCAGGCAGGCGATCGGAATCAGAACGGCGCAGCCGTGCTCGGCGATCAGCATGGCATTGCCGCCGCAATGGTCGGAATGCAGGTGCGTGTTGACGATGCGGGTCAAGCTCGCCGGATTCAGGGTCGGGCTCGTGTTCAGCGCATGGCGGACCAGATCCCGGGTGAGAGCCTTGTGCTTGTCGTAGCCGGTATCGATCAGCGTGGCCGATCCGTCGTCGTCGAACAGCAAGACGTGGTTCGCCGATAGCCAGTCGCGTTCAATGACGCGCATGCGGGCAGGCAGTGCCGGCGTGTCCAGCGCGGACGGTGCCGCGTTCATGGCGAATCGGAGCGCCTCGCGCCACGAGTCGCATAGAGTCGCGCCACTTCCTCGAAAGCCTGTTCGAGTTCGTCGGTGCCGGCATGGATCATCTTGAACGGTGGTTTGCCGGTGTTGAGCATCAGGCGCGTATTGAGCGGCAGTTTGATGATCCGCGCGCGATAGATTTCGTCCCAGCGGTAGTTCTTCGGCGTCACCCATTCCTGGCGAATGCCGTCGCGATCGAGCACGGTCCGACCGGTGACGATGTACCAGCAACAGACGATCATGCCGAGCGCCACGGCGAAAGGCATGAGAAGGACCGTCGTATCCGGCCGGGCCGAGGAGAACCATGCGAACGCGGCGAACACGACTGCAAGCGCCGTCACCGCGAACGCGATCAAGCGCAGCGTTTGACCGTACGAATGGCCGCTCACCGGTTGCGCGAATCGCTCGGCGAAATGCCGAACGAACGGATCGCCCGACGGGTCGGGACTCGCGTCGGCGTGGGAATCGGAGATCGGTTCGATGGGTTCTGCCATGGTGTGGCGCGACCTTCAGCGCAGGCGCCCTGGCGGGCGCGTCGGAACGGGGGAGCCGCGAAGTGGTTCGTCGCGCGGGGAGGCAATATCGGCCAAGGGTTCATCGCCTGTGGCGCGCAGGTCTTCTCGAGGGGGCTCGAGATGGCGGCGGCGCTGCGCGATTCTTTCGATGATCAATCGCTTGCCCTGACCGTCGAGCGAACCCCAGCCGGCAATTTCGTCGATGGTGCGCAGACACCCTTCACAGAGCCCGGTGTCATCGAGGCGGCAGATCGAGACGCAAGGGGAGGGCGGATCAGTGAGTCTCAACACCGCTTCCGTCGATGCTGGCCGCGCGCTGTTCACGCGCCGCGATTGCATTGCCGGCGCGTGCGTTGCTCTTGCGACCCAGCACTGCCGAGATCCATTGCCCGGTATCGACGAGGCCCTTCATGTCCAGCCCAGTCTGCACGCCCAGCCCGTGCAGCATCCAGACCACGTCTTCGGTCGCGACATTGCCGGTGGCCCCCTTCGCGAAGGGGCAGCCGCCAAGCCCGGCGATCGAGGTGTCGAAGCGGGCGATGCCGGTCTGCAGGCAGGCGTAGACATTGGCCACGCCCTGTCCGTAGGTGTCATGGAAGTGCCCCGACAATTGCTCGCCGGGTATCACGCGCTGGATCGCCTCGAAGACGCGCTGCACCTGACCGGCCGTGGCCACGCCGATGGTGTCGGCAATGCCGATCTCGTGGCAACCGATGTCGCGAAAGCGTCTTGCCACGTCGACCACGTCGGCCATCGGCACGTCGCCCTGGTAGGGGCAGCCGAAGGCCACTGACACGGCAGCCCGCAGGCGAATGCCGTTTTCCAGCGCCATTCGGGCCACCGGCTCGAAGCGGGCCAGGCTTTCGGCGATCGAGCAGTTGATGTTGCGCTGGGAGAAGGACTCGCTGGCGGCACCGAAGATGACGACCTCGTCGACCCCTGCCGCAAGCGCGCCTTCCATGCCCTTCAGGTTGGGCGTCAGCACCGAGACGCGAATGCCCTGCCGATCGATCGCGGCAAGCACGGCTGCGGCGTCGGCCATCTGCGGCACCCACTTCGGCGACACGAACGAGGTGGCCTCGAGTTGCCTGACGCCGGCGCGTGTCAGCCGATTGCACAACTCGATCTTGGTGGCGGTGGCCACCGGCTGCGCTTCATTCTGCAAGCCGTCGCGAGGACCGACTTCGGTGATGTGGACACGGGTGGGGAGGGTCATGGCAATGGCCGCGTCGCGCGACTCGGATGATCATTCATCGATCAGGCATGTTATCAGCCGACGCCCCGGCAGCCGGCTTACCCGTACGGGTGGCCAGGTACATGCCGGGCAGGATCAGTCCGGCGCCGGCGGCGTGGAACCATGCCGGCTGCTCGCCCAGGATCAGCCAGGCGATGAGCGCCGAATAGAGTGGCGACAGATAGAGGACGAGCCCGGTGCGCGCAGGGCCCAGTTCACGCTGCATGAACGAATAGGCCTGGTAGGCGCCGAAGCCCGGCAGCAAGGCGACCGTAAAGCTCAGCAGCAGGGCGAATGGCCAGTCGGCCGGCAATCCCGTGTAGGACACCTCGACCAACGTGAACGGCACGAGCACGAGCACACCGGCCGCCGCGATCACCGTCAGCCGCGCGAACGGGCCGAGCGCACTTGGTTGCCGGCGCAGCAGCAGCGAGTAGGCGACCCACGACAACGCGGCGCTGAGCACCCAGAGATCGCCCGCGACGAAACGAACCGCGAGCAGGTTGGTCAGCGATCCGCGCGCGATGATCATCACCATGCCCGACAACGCGAGTGCGACACCGGCGATCTGCCAGCCGCGCATCCGATCGTTGAAAAGGCGCGCCGAGGCGACGGCGATCAGGACCGGTGTGATCGCATAGAGAAGGCCGATGTTGGTCGCACTGGTCGTGCGTCCACCGATATAGACGAACGCACCGCAGATCCACATGCCCAGCGCGCCGAGGATCAGCAGGTCGCGCCATTCGCCCGGCCACTGTACGGACTTCGCACGCAATTCCTGCCAGGCGAAAGGCAGCATCATCGCGAATGCCATCACCCAGCGCAGCAAGGCAAGCAGGTGCGGCTCGATGACCCCGGGCGCGAGCTTGGCGACGATGTAGTTGGCCGACCAGAGCGCCGGCGCGATGAAGATCAGGACCTGCGCCAGCGAGCGCCGTTGCTGCGCACTCAAGAGGACGAGCGGT
>JBGSTN010000640.1:0-2269 GCA_041736455.1 Burkholderiaceae bacterium
GGCGCCTTCCCCAGGCGCCGTCGCAGCAACGCGCGCTGCAGCACATTGGCGAGCACACCGGCGATGCCCGCGGCCAGTACCGTGCGTTGCCCCATCACGGCGCCCGCCGAAACGAGCAACCAAGGCAGCAGGTGACCGCCAGCCAGCAGGACGAACCAGACGGGATAGCCCGCTGCAGTGGCCATGCCTTCACCGGCACTCTTGCCGAAACCGTCCCAGACAGAGCGCAGGTCGCGGTACATCCTGGTCCGGGCCAGACCCGTGCCATCGAAGACGTCGGTGCGCCAACCTCCAGTTCGGAATGTTCGTGGAAGACTCAGGCCATCGTGGCGCGACAGTGGCGTTGCCGCGTGCCCGCCGACCTCGAGATACGCCGATCGGCGCACGATCACCCATTGACCGCAGGCGGCGGAAAACGCGGGCAATGTACTGCGGCGCATCGCACCGAATGGAAGATAGCCAAGCAGCAGGATGTGGATCCAGGGCACGACACATCGTTCGGCCAGCGTGACACTGTGCTGCTGCGGAAAGCCGCTGACCATCCCGAGCCGGGCGTCTGTCTGCAGCAGGCCGGCGGCAAGACTGGCAGCATTCGGCGCGATGTCGACATCGGCGTCGACGAACATCAGCAGTTCGAAGCGGGCCCGTTGTGACAACAGATGGCAGGCGTGCTGCTTGCCGGCCCAGCCTGGCGGAAGCGCGCATGCGGTCTCCAGTCTGATGCGGGCGTCCTGCGTCGCCAGCTCGCGAACGAGCGCTGCCGTGTCGTCACTGGAATCGTCGTCGAGTACCACTACCTCGACTCCCACGTGCGCGCTGGCCACGGCCTGGCGGACGATCTGCACGATGCGCGCTGCCTCGTTGCGCGCGGGAATCAGGATCGATACCTGCGTGCCGGCGGCAGCAGGATGGACAGGCACCCTGAACCCGCGCAGGTTGTTCCAGGTCATCAGCAAAGGCAGCCACGCCAGCGCCGCACAGATCAGTGCGAACAGTTCCAGCGAATCGAGTCCCAGCATACTCATCGAATGGTCTTCCGCACTGCACGAGAACAGGAGGCGCCGATCGCGGTCATGTACCGCCCCTCGGCGGGGCCTGATCGTGCGCCGGCTCGAATGGCTGACCGCGCATCCAGGCGTTCAAGCGCCTCCACCCGTCATACACGCCGCCGACGCCGACCTTGCCTCCATGCAGGGTGATGAAGCGATCTGCTTCGCGGCTCCGAGCATCGACGGCCAGCGCATCCATGGCCGCGGCCAGTTCCGATTCGAGTGTACGTCGGATCGCCGGGATGTCGATTGCTTCACCCATGACGCTGGGGGCACCAAAACGGGCGAGCGCCTCGGGCGTGCGCTCATTCCAGAATGGATATTCGAGCGCCAGCGGCAAAACGGTGACGCGAGGCAGCCTTGAAATCAATACGGCCAGGCCCGGCCGCAATTGCACGGGACGAATACGTGGATCCACGAAGTTGCCCTGCGGCGTCACGCAGAACAAGGTGTCGGCCCGATCCAGCAGACGCTGCCCGGTGCGCAGGAACGTGGCGCTGCCCGCGTAGGAATCGGCCTGTACGCCGAACAAGCCGATGCGGCGCATGAAGGGATAACGTTCCAGCGCCGCTGCGTCGATCGGTCCGTATGCGCGTCGTTGCGGAAAGAGTTGCCTCGCCAGTACCGGCGCCAGTGCCGCGTCCCACCAGGAAGGGTGGTTGCAGTAGACGATCAGCGGTAGGTCGGCGGCGATCTCCGGCAAGCCGGGCTTGGCCAGGCGAACCGCATGGAACGACTGTTTCAGGCGACGAAGAAACACCCAGGTGAAGAAGCTCACGTGGGCATCGGATCGCAGCGCCTGTGGGTCGATCTCAGCCGGTTGCCAGCGCATGGTCCGTGTCCAGGGCGTCAGCGGCGATCCAGCCCGACATCAGCACCATGGGCATGCCGGGTCCGGGGTGAGCGGCGCCGCCGGCCAGATAGAGTCCCTGGGGGCTTCCTCGGCGATTGCCGGGCTTGAAGGCGCCGAGAAAGCGGCCGTGGCTCGCCAGGCCATAGATCGCGCCGTTGAGCACGCGGTAGCGTTCGTGGATGTCCTGCGGGGTCAGGTGATGTTCGACACGGATGCGGCTTTCGAGATCGGTCAGACCTGCGCACCGTGCGAGCTTGTCGAAGACCAGCTTGCGATAACCCGGCAACATCGACGTCCAATCGTGATGTGGTCGCAGATAGGGCGTATGGACCAGGATGTACAAGGCCTCTCCGCCTGGGGGCGCCAC
>JBGSTN010000642.1:0-1509 GCA_041736455.1 Burkholderiaceae bacterium
CGATCTGGTGCGTGTCGGCGTCGATGCTGCCGCAGTGAGCGAGCCGTGGCCCGTGCAACGATGGAGCCGGATCGCGGCAGCGGATTCCCGCGATGGCGATCGCGTCGAAGTCGAGGGCATCGTGACCGCGGTGACCGATGCGCGCAACTTCCGGGTGAACGGCGTGCCCGTGGTTGCCGCCGCTGATACGGTCGATCTGGTCGTCGGAAGCTATGTCGCCGTGAAAGGCAGCTGGCGCGACGGTTCGCTACGGACGGAATCGCTGCAGATCGAAGACGATGCCCGGCAGGAAGAGCGGGAATATCGATGGGAAGGGAGCGTCTCAATACTCGATGCATCGGGCGGCCGATTCACCGTGACGACCGCGGCCGGGCGTTCGGCCAGCGTCAGCTTCGACACCACCACCGAGTTCGAAGGCGGTATCGCATCCGACCTGCGCGACGAGGCCCGCGTGGAAGTGCGGGGCCGCTTCGTCGACGGCACCCTGAGCGCAATGAAGATCAGGTTCCGATGACGCGCCGCTTGCCCGCAAAGCCAAGTCGGGCACGTGTCGCATTCATCGGTACATGTAGTCGCGCTGGAACGGGAACACCGACTGCGCGCCACGTATCGGGCCCATCGCCACATCGCCGCTGGGCCGGGTGGCGAGCATCTGATGCAGGGAGAGCCACCCTTGCTCGAAGCTCATCGCGCTGCCGGCCAGATACAGGCGGAACGCCCTGACGACCGCGTCACTGGTGAGTTCGCGCGCCTGGCCGAGGTTGGCTTCAAGCGCGTCGGACCAGGCCCAGAGCGTGCGCGCGTAATGAGGCCGCAGGTTTTCCACGTCCAATGCCTCGAGACCGGCGTCGGCCATTTCGCGCAGCAGATACGAAAGATGCAGCAGTTCGCCACCGGGAAAGATGTAGCGCCCGATGAATTCGCCGATGCCGGCGCCGAGCTGGTAGTTCTGCGTGCCGCCAGCGGTGATGCCATGGTTCATCATCAGTCCGCCAGGTTCGAGCAGGCTGCGGATCTTCGCGAAATAGATCGGTAACTGAAAACGACCGACGTGTTCGACCATGCCGATCGAAGCGATCTTGTCGAAACGGCGATCCTCGGGCAGTTCCCGGTAGTCGCACAACGCCATCGTCACGCGTCCGCGCAGACCGCGTTCCTCGATGAGGCGATTGACGTGTGCATGCTGGTTCTTCGACAGGGTGATGCCGTGCGCCTTGACGCCGTATTGCTCGGCCGCCCAGAGAAGCAATGCTCCCCAGCCGGCACCGATATCGAGGAAGCGCTCCCCCTCGCGCAGCATCAGTTTGCGGCAGACGTGGTCTAGTTTGGCTTGTTGCGCAACAGCAAGCGTGATCGACGGATCGCGCCAGTAGGCGCAGGAGTACACCCGCCGCTCGTCGAGCCAAAGCGCGTAGAAGTCATCGGACACGTCGTAATGGAACTGCACCTGCCGGGCATCGGCAGCCAGCGTATGGCGTGCCAGTTCTCGCCCCCGCCGGAGCACGTCGC
>JBGSTN010000671.1:0-1844 GCA_041736455.1 Burkholderiaceae bacterium
TAGACTTCTTCGGGCCAGACGATGCCGTCGCGTGCGGTCAGCGCACTTGCGGCGCCCGGTCCCCAGGTGCCGGCGCGATAAGGGCGGGGTGCGTTGCCGTCCTGTTCCCAGGCGTGGATGATCGGCATCACCCAGCTCCAAGCCGCGAGTTGTTCGTCGAGCCTCACGAACAGGTCGAGCCGGCCTGCGATGAGCTTGCGCAAGAGCCGCTCGTAGGCTTCGATGGTCTCGGTGCCGAACGTTTCACGGAAATCGAGATCGAGCCGGACCGGCGCGAGCCGACCCTGTTCGGCCTTCGCTCGATTCGAGGCCTTGGCGAACAGATGCATCTCGATCGAGTCTTCGGGCTGCAGACGAATGATCAGCCGGTTGTTGTTTCCGCCCCCCAGCGGTGTCTCGAAGATCGTGTGTGGCACTTTGCGGAAATTGACGACGATCTGGGCACCACGGTCGGCGAGTCGCTTGCCGGTGCGCAGGAAGAACGGTACGCCGGCCCATCGCCAGTTGTCGATTTCCGCGCGCAGTGCGACGAAGGTCTCGGTGGTGCTCTCCGCAGGCACGCCGACTTCCTGCAGATAACCGGGAACGTTCTTGCCCGATGCGGTACCGGCCACGTACTGGCCACGGACCACATAACGATCGACGTCGCCGGCCGTGTAGGGGCGCAGGCTGCGCAGGACCTTCAGCTTCTCGTCGCGGATGCAATCGGCCCCGCTGGTGACCGGCGGCTCCATCGCGACCATGCAGAGCAGTTGCAGCAGATGGTTCTGCACCATGTCGCGCAATGCGCCGCTCTTGTCGTAATAGCCGCCCCGCTTTTCGACGCCCAGATCCTCGGCGATGGTGATGTGGACGCTTTCGATGGATTCGCGGCGCCAGAGCGGTTCGAACAGGTAGTTGCCGAAGCGCAGTGCCATCAGGTTCTGGACGCTCTGCTTGCCCAGGTAGTGGTCGATTCGGAAGATCTGGTGTTCGGCGAAATCTTCGCGCACCGAGGCGTTGATTTCCCGCGCCGACGCCAGATCACGGCCGAGCGGTTTTTCCAGCACTAGTCGCACGCGCGCATCGTTCAGACCGACGGCGGCCACGCCTTTGGCGATCCGTTTGAACAGATCCGGAGCGGTCGCCAGATAGATGACGATGGCTTCGGCAGAACTTTCCGCAACCCATTTTGCAAGGGCCTCGTAGCTGGCAGGTTCGGTCAGGTCGACGCTCCGGTACCAGACCATCCGCGCGAACTCGGCGAATTCATCGTCGGTGAACGGATCATCCCAATGGAGCTTGCGGAAGTGTTCGAGCAACCAGGCTCGATAACCGTCGTCGTTCAGGTCGCTGCGGGCCGCCGCGAGCACTCTGCCGCCTTCGGGCAGCGCGCCATGGCGATGGGCCTGGAACAGGGCCGGCATCAGCTTGCGCCATGTCAGGTCGCCGGTGCCGCCGAAGAATACGATGTCGAAGCTCATGGTCTATGTAATTAATTTACATGCCGCATTATCGGCCCGGTGGGGTAGGAGGTCAAAGGATCGCCTGCAAGCGATCATCATTGATGTAATCAAATTACAACATTCCCGGCGATGCTAGCTGAAATCGAGAGCGCCTTGCCGCGGGTCGACGGACGCCGGATCGAGGGCCCTTTCGAGACCGCTGGCACGGACCCCCAGCAAGCGCAGTCTGCGCGCCAGATCCACCCGCTTCAGGCACAGGCCGGCAGCATGCCGGATGGCGGACGCGTCGGCCGTCGGCTCATGGAGCGTGAGATCGCGGGTGACCGTCTTGAAGTCCTCGAAGCGCAGCTTGATGCCAATCGTGCGGCCCACGTAGCCCTTGCGCTGCAGGTCGGCCGC
>JBGSTN010000684.1:0-1548 GCA_041736455.1 Burkholderiaceae bacterium
AGCGGTGCCGCAGGGCGAATCATCGCGCGAATCGAAGCAGGCGTCAGCGGCGTGGCGCTGCTGATGCACGCCGGGTGGCCGGCGCGATGCAATGTTCGATCAACAGCGATTCCTCCAGACTCCCGAGCCCACGATAGCGCAATGTCTGCTGGTCGTCGATACCGCGAGCGCGCAATCGTCCGAGCAGGTATTCGTAGTGGGCCTCGGATGCCGCATAGATCGGCGCCGCCAGCGACGGCGTCGTGATTCGCAGCAACGGCGCCCGGACCATCCAGATCCGTTGCTGTTCGAGCAACGCGGGCATGAAGCGCTGGAAGAACATCAGCATCAGCGCGCCGCTGTGGATGCCGTCGGCGTCGGGATCGAACAGCAGCATGATGCGCCGGTAGCGCAGGGACTGCGCAGAGAACCGGTCATCCGCTCCGCCGCCCAGGGCACCGATCAACGCGTTGAACCACGGGTTGGCGAACACACGCTCGCGCGTGCTTCGGATCGCGTTGAGCGGCTTGCCCTGCATCGGCAGCACTGCCTGGCATGTGGCATCGCGAACTCGAACGACGTTACCCGCCGCCGAGTCGCCTTCGACGACGAACAACTCGTTGTCGCGATCGGGACCCTGGTGGGCACAATCCACGAGCCGCAGGTTGCGTCGGTTGAAGCGCACGGCGCAGGGTCGTCGAGATCGGTTTCAGGTCTTGTCGGATGCCGGTCGCCGTCAGTCGCCGGCCCCTTCCAGCGCGGCAAGACGACGTCGCAATTGCGCGAGCTCGGTCTGATTGGCCGCCAGCGAATCCGCCATCTCCTGCGCCGGTGGCACCGGCGTTTCGATGTCGCCCTTGCCGATGAAGCGACTGAACACGCGCGAGAGCAACCGCGACAGATCGTCCATGATCAGGAAGAAAGCCGGCACCACGACCAGACTGAGCACCGTCGAAACGATGATGCCACCGATGACGGCGGTGGCCATCGGTGCACGAAACGCGCCACCTTCACCCACGCCGAGCGCGGAGGGCAGCATGCCTGCGGACATCGCGATCGACGTCATCACGATGGGGCGTGCCCGCTTGCGACCGCTCTCGATCATCGCATCGATGCGGTTCATGCCGCCATGGATCTGCTCGACCGCGAAGTCGACCAGCAGAATCGCATTCTTCGTGACGATACCCATCAGCATCAGCATCCCGATCAGCACCGGCATGGACACAGGATTGCCGGTGATGATCAGCGCCGCCGCCACGCCGCCGATCGACAGCGGCAGCGAGAACAGGATCGTGAAGGGCTGGATCACATCCTTGAACAGCAGGATCAGCACGGTCAGCACCAGCATCAGTCCGAGCACCATCGCCTCGCCGAAGCTGCCCACCAGTTCCTGCTGCACTTCCGTGTCTCCCGACTCGACGACACGCACCGACGCCGGCAACGGCGTTTCAGCTGCGATTTCCTTGAAGCGGGCGGCGGCCGAGTTGAGCGCGACGCCATTGGGCAGGCTCGCACCGATCGTGGCTCGCCGCTCGCGATTCAAGCGCGCGATCGTGCTGGGTCCCTCGG
>JBGSTN010000686.1:0-3072 GCA_041736455.1 Burkholderiaceae bacterium
GGGCCGGCACCGGCGCGGCCATCATCGACCCGTTCTGGCTGCTCGACAACAGCGACCGCGCGCTCGTGCGGTTGATGCTGCGGCCTCGTGCCGAGATCAGTGCGCAGGCTCTCGTTTCGCGCAACACGACACTGTCGCGACCGGCGAGGCAGTTTCTATCGGTGCTGCGCGAGACCGCGAGTGGATTCCGTCGCGACGGGCTTCTCTAGAATCGCTCCGTCCGCACGAATCCCGTCCTCGCAGAACAACGCCGCCGCATAGTGATTTCGACTGGCGCGCAGGATCGGGCTGTCGGCATCCCGGTTGGCCGCTCGACATCCTGGCCCTTCTACAATCCATGTCTGTCCGGATTGCTCAGCGGAATCGAGTGGCATGCTTCACCCTATGCCGACAGGCTTCATGGAGATCCAGATGACCGAACGGCATGCTTCGCTTTTTCGCAACGGACGCAATCCAGGGAGAGTACTGCCATGATCACACCCGATCCGTTCCCGATTGAAGGCGGCTGCGACTGCAGGGCGGTGCGCTACCGGATGAATACCGCCCCATTGTTCGTCCACTGCTGCCATTGCCGCTGGTGCCAGCGAGAATCCGGTGCGTCCTTCGCGCTCAACGCGATGATCGAAGCGAATCGAGTCATCGACATCGGTCAACCTCCGGAGCTCGTCGAGACGCCGTCCGCGAGCGGGCGCGGTCAGCTCTTCGCCCGTTGCCCCGATTGCAAGGTCGCCCTGTGGAGCAACTACGCTGGCGCCGGGCCGTTGATCAAGTTCATTCGAATCGGCACGCTGGACAATCCGGATCTGCTGCCGCCAGACATCCACATCTTCACGGCATCCAAGCAGCCCTGGGTGGTGCTGGCCGACGGCATCCCTGCCGTCGCCGAATACTACAAGCGCCGAGACTATTGGCCAGCCGAGAGTCTTGCTCGGCATCATATTCTTGCTCCGCAGATCGAGGCGTACCAGGCTGCGAAAAAGCGTGGCGACTGACACTTTTCCACGAACAGGAACGCGATGAATGCCGATATCGTGCAGCGGATGGCCAACGCCACTTTGGCAGGCGAATTGCCTTTTCCCGAAATTGTCGGGAACCTTGTTGCAGAGGGGGTCGAGTACTATCGAATCGACTACATAGCCAGGCAAGTGTCGTTCTACAGCAGTACGGGCAGCGTCGTCATTGCGCCCCTGACCTTCGAGGATCTGCCGGTCGTGGCAGCAGACTTCAATCGCCCAGCCTTGCAAGCGGCAATTCTCGACAGCCAGCGCAACGGGCAGGCGTTTCGTCAGTTCTCACATCGCGCGGTGCAAGCCGGTGTACAAGGCTACTACGCGTTTCTCCGTGGCCATCGCGTCACGTATCTGGGTAGGCAAGGTGAACAACACATCGAATGGTTTCCAGGTCCCAACCCACCGGACGCCTGAAGCTTCATCCGACCGGGCGGGCTTGGTCTGGATGGGGGGCGGCGGGACGGCGAAGGTCGTTTGTCCGGTCGCCAGGCGTGGCGCCTGTGCAGGTCGATCGATCAACGCGTAAGACCTCATGATCGAGCAGTCTCTGAATGCCATCGCCGTAGAGTTCCCCCTCCGAGGCGAGTGGGCGGCCGCGAACACGCCAGCCGAACGCGTGCCCAGCCACGGCACCGATCAACTCGGACAGCGCTATGCCTACGACTTCGTGCGGATCGATCGTGCAAAAGGTGGGTGGAAGTTCTACCGAACACCGGTCTTTCGCTCGGTCGTCATGGGCGCTGCGTTGGAGAACTGCTATGGATGGTCTGCGCCGATCCTCGCCCCCTTCGCTGGAACAGTGGCGACCGCGGAAGATGGCGAGCCCGAGCGCAACCCGGTCCATATCGCCCGGGACCTGGCGCTCGTTGTCAAGAACGCGTTCACGTTCAAACCCGATGCCGGCATTGCCGCATTGCGCGCAATCCTGGGAAACCACGTCATTCTTCGCAAGGCTGACGAGGAGGTGTACGCCTTCTTCGCCCACGCTCGTTGTGGCTCGATCCTGGTCACTCCGGGACAGCAGGTCCGTCCTGGGCAGCAGCTCGCGCAGGTCGGACACTCGGGCAACTCGACAGCACCGCATCTGCACTTTCACCTGATGGATGGGCCGGACATCCTGACCGCCAAAGGCCTGCCATGTTGCTTCAAGGAGTACGAGGCTCTGCGCGACGGGGTGTGGGTCGGCGTCCGGGACGGACTGCCAGGCAAGCGAGAGTTCGTTCGATATGACGCCTGACATGGTTCAAAGTGAAGAGCTCTGGTCATCGGACGCGAACGAACATGGTCGTGCGTGCGAGGTCCTGTTCGACTTGCTGCGGCAAGCATTCGGCCAATAGACACCGCCGATATCGGCGAGGAGGGTTCCGCGTCGTGGCCAACATTCGGCATTGCTTCGAGTTTCAGGACAGTACGCAAACCCTTGAGCAGGGCCTCACCGAATACTTCCACTCGAATCCATTCCTCAAGCGAGACGACGACCTCCTGTCCTTGGAAGCCAAACAGTTCTTCCGCGCACACGATGTGGTACATGTCTTGTACGGCTGCGGAACCACGATGCCGGACGAGGCTGTCGTCAAGCTGTCCAGCCTGTTGGGTACGACGGGCGGTCTGGCCGTTCTGCGCGGCTACGCGAACCACGAGACGCTGGACATCTACACGAAGTTGCCTTTCGGCAGCACCGTGCTGGCTCTGCTGGCGTCACCGTACCTGATACTTCGCACGCTATGGCGCTGCAGCCGGCAAACCAGGCGATGGCCGTGGGTCGAGCATCAGGCGTACCTGCATACGCCGTTGAACGAAATTCGGTCAGAGTTCGGCATCAAGGTGGCACACGCGAACAGCGCCGCTCCTCATGACAAGCGTTGAACCGATCGGATCAGGTTGCCACGAATGGAACTTGACGTCCACCCCTGCCTCGCTGACGCGCCCGGCGAGCCGGGAAAGGCAGGGGATTCCTACGGCGCTACGCGTTGATTTGCGAAGCCGCTTCGGTGGGTTCTTGCTTCACCGGACGGCCCGACTGCGCCCTTCCTCCGCAAGCCAACACGGCATGCCCTGCCGC
>JBGSTN010000698.1:0-6441 GCA_041736455.1 Burkholderiaceae bacterium
CGATCTGGCGGATCGGTTTGCCGGTGTCGCGGCTTTCGATCGCCGCAAGCTTCTCGGAAGACGCCAGGACGGCGCGACTCAGGTCGAGCAGCAGTCTGCTGCGCTGCGCTGCCGTGCTGGCGCCCCATTCGCCGTTGTCGAATGACTCGCGTGCGCAAGCCACGGCACGATCGATGTCACGCCCGGTGCTTGCAGGAATCTGCGCGAACGGCATGCCTTCGGCAGGATCGACGACCTCCAGCCACTGCCCGTCCAGACCGGCGACTGGCTCGTTGGCGATGTAGTTGGCGTGTCGTTCCATCGTGATCTCCTGACTCTGCATCTGCAAGGATAACGGATCGATGGCGACCCCATCGGATCGAATGGTGGGATCACCGTTGCTGGAGCGCGTGGCTCAGGAACGCCCGCATGCGAGCATCGCGGCCTGGTGGGCAGCCGAAACCCGATCGATGGCATCCGCGAACGTATCGGACGATCGATCGCCGCGGGTACCCACCATCTCCACCGCCTGCGACCACGCATCGCGCCGGCGCAGGCCGTCCCTCCGGTTCGACAGGTAACGGTTGGCGACTTCTGCATAGGCGTCGGCCTGGTCGGGAAACTCCGCGGCGAGTCTCCTTGCAGCACACTCGCACATCGGTGCGGGCCGCTTGCTCTCGAGACAGATCTCGACGACAGCGGGATGCGGCTGGCTGGCGAACGCCGATGTCGCCAGGCAGGCGAGCAACGCGATGAAGAGCGGTGCATACCAGTGGCGACGGATCCGCGAGTCGCCTGCCCCGGCGCGTGTGCCGACGCGCGGATCGACGCGCGCATTTACGCGTACGCCGCTGGGCGTATCGATGCGTGGATCGATGCGTGGATCGATCGGTGCTGGAACGCTCGTCATGGTTCGATGATGGTTGTCGACCTGATCGTCGACGGGCGGGGTTCGTCAGCGACCTGCCAGAGATACCAGCAGGCTGCCGAGCGATAGGGTTGCCAGCGTCGAGCCCGTTTCGCGAGCATGATGGCATCGGCCTTGTTCCTCGGGTTGAACACCCGGGTGTAACCGCGAAAGATGCCCAGATCGTTGGTGGGAAGTACATCCGGCCGGCCGAGATTGAAGATCAGGAACATCTGGGCCGTCCACTGACCGATGCCGCGCACCTCGGTGAGCGCGGAGACGATCGCCTCGTCGCTCATCGAGGCCATTTCCGCGACGGTGGGCAGATCGCCGGCTGCTACACGATCGGCCAGGTCGCGCACGGCCGACAGCTTGGGCCGCGACAGACCGACACTTCGTAATGCCTCGTCCGTGAGGCCACGCAGTCGGCGAGGCGTCAACGTCCCGTCGGGCGACACGAGCAGGGCGACGAGTCGCGCATGGATCGTTGCGGCGGCCTTGCCGCTGAGTTGCTGATGGACGATCGCACGCAACAGGGCGCGAAAGACATCGGGTTCCGGATCCGTCGGCAGGGCAAGCCGACCGACGCGGTCGATCGCGCAGGCCAGCTTCGCATCACCGGTCCGCAGGTGTGCGACCACCGATTCGGTGTCGAGGGCGATCGTCGCAATGGGTTCGCGGATCTTCACGGAGCGTTGACGGATCGAATTCGTCGGACCCTGAAAGACCCGAACAGGGCACTCGATGTGCGTAGACGGCACGCGTATACCTCAGGTAAGACAGTCGACCGGGCACGGCCGGCGCGCACGCCATCCCGCGACGAAGGCGGCGGTCAGCTTCGATGATGCCGCAAATCGAGCCTGTCGCACCCATCGACCACAAACCGCCCTCGGTCTGGTCGCCAGCAGGTTTGTGGTCGTCGGCCGACTTTATTGTGCAACGCAACAAAAAAGAGCATTACAATCGCGCGGAACAGCGCATGCGGTGGACGCGAACTGCGGGCGATCGTGACCCGCGGCGGACGATGTGCTGGCTTCCCGAACACGAGCAACGCAACCAGGATGCTTCAGACCAAATGAATCTCGATCGAGTGGGCTACGGCAGCGACGTGCCGAACGAATTCAACGTCATCATCGAAATCCCGATGGCGGCGGATCCCATCAAGTACGAAGTCGACAAGGAGACGGGCGCGCTTTTCGTCGACCGTTTCATGGGCACCGCGATGCATTACCCCTGCAACTACGGCTACGTCCCCCACACGATTGCCGGCGATGGCGATCCGGTCGATGTCCTGGTCATCACGCCGCTACCGGTACAGGTCGGATGCGTGGTTCGCTGCCGTGCGCTGGGCATGCTGAACATGAAGGATGAAGCGGGCAGTGACGCCAAGTTGCTGGCGGTGCCGATCGACAAGGTGCTGCCGATGTACCGCCGGATCCGGAAGATCGATGACGTGGCGAGCGAGACCCTTGCGCAGATCCAGCATTTCTTCGAGCACTACAAGGATCTCGAGAAAGGGAAGTGGGTCGAGGTGGTCGGTTGGGAGGGGCCGGAATCGGCTGGGGAGGAGATCCTCTCGGGCATCGCCCGCTACGACGCCGCGAAAGTCAAACCGGCGTTCTGAACCCGGCGGATTTCCGGAGTCGTCGGCGACACGGTGATCAGTTCGATTCCCCGGTGTCGGCCGGCTTGCGAAACGGTTGGCGTTCGTTCAGTTCGTCCATGTAGCCGCTCATCATCATGGACTCCCGTTCGAGGAAGCGGTCGACGGCGTCGGCGAACGACGGTTCGGCCAGCCAGTGCGCCGAACAGGTCGCCTCTGGCAGGAAGCCGCGCGACATCTTGTGTTCACCCTGCGCTCCACCTTCGATGACGGCGATGCCGAGGTCGATCGCGGTTTCGATCGTCTGGTAGTAAGCCACCTCGAAGTGCAGGTGACTCACCCAATGCAGCGATCCCCAGTAGCGGCCATAGAGCCGGTCGGCATCCCGCACGAGCAGACTGGACGCGATCGGCATGCCTTCGAGTTCCGCGCGAATCATGATGAACGCATCGGGCATCGCCTGCGCCACCTGCGTGAAGAACGCCAGGTTGAGATAAGGCGTCGAGTGATGTTCGCGGTAGGTCATGTCGTAGCACTGCGCAAAGAATGCCCAGTCGGCCGCGCTGATCTCGGCGCCCACGAGTCGCCGGCAAACGATGCCGGCTTCGCGAACCTTGCGCCGCTCGGCGCGAATCTTCTTGCGCTTGGGCTGACTCAGCGCACCGAGGAACTCCTCGAAGTCGCCAAATCCCTGATTGCGCCAATGGAACTGGACGCCGTGGCGGATCATGAATCCCGATGCGGCGAGGGCATCGCGCGCGGCATCATCGGGAAACAGCACATGCAACGACGACACGCCAGTTCGCTCGGCCTGCTGCATCAGGCCGGCGGCAAGTGCTTTTCGTATTGCCGCCTGATTCGCGCCAGGTGCGACAAGCAATCGTGCACCAGCGATGGGCGTAAACGGAATGGCACTCAGCAGCTTGGGGTAATAGTCGCGCCCGAAGCGTCGATAGGCGTCGGCCCACGCCCAGTCGAATACATACTCGCCGTAGGAATGACTCTTGGCATACAACGGCACGGCGCCGACCAGCCTTTCCCCGGCATCCTCGAGCAACAGGTGTACCGGTTGCCAGCCCGTCTTGCCGCCGACCGAGCCGCTCCTTTCCAGTGCACTGAGCCACTCGTGGCGCAGGAACACGCTGCCGGGTGCGCTCGGGACGAGTGCATTCCATTCGTCGCGACCTTCCGTACCCAATTCGGTGGCAAGGCGCATGCGATAATCGCGGTCAACCGAAGTGCGGGACATGTATGCGGGTTGCTCTAGCTCAACTGAATCAGACGGTCGGAGATTTCTCCGGCAATTCCGATCGCATTGTGTCGGCTGCGCACGCCGCGGCGCAGGATGGGGCAGCAGTGCTGGTCACGCCGGAACTTTCGTTGACTGGTTACCCGCCGGAGGATCTGCTGCTTCGTCGCGGATTCTATGCGAAGTGCGACACGGCCCTGGACGATATCCTTGCACGCACAGCGGCGCTCGACCTGTACCTGCTGATCGGTCTGCCACTCATCCGGAACGGCCGGCGTTTCAACGCGGCCATCGTCCTCTACCGTGGCCAGATCGTCGGCGAGTACCGCAAGTACGAGATCCCCAACTACGACGTCTTCGATGAGCGCCGCTATTTCGAGTCATTCGATCAGCCGTTGCTGCTCGATGTCGCCGGTATTCGTTTCGGCATCGTCATCTGTGAAGACTACTGGTTCCGGCACGCACCCGAGGCGGCCCGCAACGCCGGTGCCGAGGTGCTGCTTGCGCTCAACGCGTCGCCCTATCACCTCGACAAGCAGCATCTGCGCATCGATATCGCGCGGCGCAATGTCACGCCGCTGGGCCTGCCCATTCTCTCGGCTCATATGGTGGGTGGGCAGGATGAACTGGTCTTCGACGGCCTGTCGTACGCGCTGGACGGACGCGGCGAATTGATGGCGCAGGGCCTTTCGTTCGAGTCCGACCTCTTGATGGTCGACATCGAACGGGTCGGAGACGAAGCCAGGCTGCAGCAGGGTCGCATCGAACCCGCGCTGGCCACCGACGCTCAGGTCTATCGTGCACTCGTGCTCGGCGTGAGGGATTACCTCGGCAAGAATGGCTTTCCCGGTGCGCTGCTCGGTCTGTCCGGCGGTATCGACTCGGCGCTGACGCTGGCCGTCGCCGTCGATGCGATCGGCGCGGAAAACGTCCGCGCGGTGATGATGCCCTCGGTCTATACCGCCACGATGTCGCTCGATGATGCGCGCGACATGGCCACACGGCTGGGCGTGCGCTACGACGTCATGCCGATCGCCGGGCCTTTCGAGTCGTTCAAGGCGCTGCTGGCCGATGAATTCGCCGGTCTGCCCGAAGACACCACCGAAGAGAACATCCAGGCCCGCATCCGTGGCGTGATCCTGATGGCGCTGTCCAACAAGCATGGCAGCATCGTGCTCACGACCGGAAACAAGAGCGAACTTGCGGTCGGCTACTGCACGCTCTATGGCGACATGGCCGGCGGGTTCGCCGTCATCAAGGATCTGGCCAAGACGCTGGTCTACCGGGTCTCGTGCTGGCGCAATTCGCAAGGCCCGTCGCCGATCATTCCGGAGCGCATCATCACGCGCCCGCCCAGCGCGGAACTTCGTCCCGACCAGACCGACCAGGACTCGCTGCCGCCTTACGATGTGCTCGACGGCATCATCGCGATGACCATGGAGCAGAACTGCAGCGTGTCTGAAATCGTCGCCGCTGGGTATGATGCGGTTGTCGTTCAGCGTATCGTTCACCTGATTCGAATCAACGAATACAAACGCCGCCAGGCTCCCGTTGGCATCCGCGTCACGCATCGTGCCTTCGGACGCGACTGGCGCTATCCGATCACCTCGAAATACCGCGAACAGACCCCTTCGGAGGCCTCATGAAACTAGTCACCGCAATCATCAAACCGTTCAAACTCGACGAAGTGCGCGAATCGCTCGCGCAGGTCAACGTGGCCGGGCTCACCGTGACCGAAGTGAAGGGTTTCGGCAGGCAGAAGGGTCATACCGAACTGTACCGGGGCGCCGAGTACGTCGTCGATTTCCTGCCGAAGGTGAAGATCGAAGTCGTGGTACCGGACGACCTGGTCGACCAGGCGCTGGAAGCGATCACGAAAGCGGCCAAGACCGGACGAATCGGTGATGGCAAGATCTTCGTGTCCAACATGGAGCAGACCGTTCGCATTCGCACCGGCGAGACGGGCGACGCGGCCGTCTGATTGCGCCTGCCGCGGATCGAGGTTTGCCGCGTATTCGGCGAATCGCTGCAGCGGTCGATCGGCCATGACCGAAGCTCTGGCCGATCGACTGCGACGGTCTCCGCGATCGAGCGTCAGCGAGCAACGCCCGATCGATCGCGTCCGGCCCCGGCGAGCAGCACGAACAAGGCGCCTGCGCCGCCGTCATTGGGCGGCGCCTGACAGAACGCGAGCACATCGGTGCGCTGTACGAGCCATTTGCGCACCTTGTCCTTGAGCACGGGCTCGCGATTCACCGATCCCAGTCCCTTGCCGTGGATGATTCTTACGCAACGCACCCCGTTGCGGCGACAATCGTCGAGAAACCCGATCAGCACCTCGCGCGCTTCGTCGCGACGCAAGCCGTGAAGATCCAGCTGAGCCGTGATCTTCCAGGCGCCACGACGCATGCGCGTGACGATTTCAGGGCCGATCGACGGCGCGGTGTATGACAGCGCATCGTCGTGATCGAGGTACCGCTCGATATCGATCTCGTCCGACATCGAAGCCGCAAGTGCATCCTGCTCGTCCCGCTCGCGCTGAAGGGGGCGTGGCTCGGGCTGGCCGGTACCCTTGACGACCCGGTCGGGCGAGCGCAGCGGTATGACGTCGCCCAATGCTTCGGCGAACATTCGTTTCTCGCGTGCTGCGGCGATCGCCTGGCGATGCTCCTGTTCGAAGGCGACACGCTCGGCCTCGGCCCG
>JBGSTN010000704.1:0-2084 GCA_041736455.1 Burkholderiaceae bacterium
GTGGCGCAGGTCCGGCGCGCGACCGATCGGGCGTCGCTCGCGCCGCTCGCCGGATCCTGCCGAATCGTCATCGGCACCATCGCGCGCAGTGGCTGGTTCGCTTCTCGCAGCCAACGCCTGCTGTGTATCGATCATCGCAACACCTGTCATGGGAGTGTCCCACGAGGGTAACCCCGTCGCGGGCAATCAGCCGAATGGACACAGAATCCGAGCCTGTGATTCTAAGCACCGCACGCCGCCGCGCCCTGTGAACTCTGCGATCAAACCGGAAAGAACGACCCCACCGGGATCCTTGGCGGCCGGCTATCTGCTGCTTTTCCTCGGCATGGCACTGGTCGGCGTCTATGTCGCACTGTCCAAACCGTTGACGGCGGCGATCCCGGTCTTTCTGCTCGCCTGGCTGCGTTTCGCCATTGCGGCGGTCTTCATGATGCCGTGGTTGCGGCCTCGCGTGGGCGATCAGCCGCTGCGTCGCGAGCAGTTCGGCACCCTCTTCGTCTGCTCGTTGTTCGGCAACTTCCTGTTCTCGATCTGCATGCTGTATGGCGTCTCGATGACCTCGGCAACCGCCAGCGGCGTGATCCTGAGTTCGATGCCGGCGATCGTCGCGCTCATGTCATGGCTGATGCTGCGCGAAAGGCTGAGCCCTCGCACCTGGCTCGCGGTCGGTTTCGCGGTCGCCGGGGTCGCACTGCTCACGCTCGGCCATCGCGTCGACGCAGGCGCGTCGGGGAATCCCCGGACGACGGATCTGTTCTGGCTGGGCAACGGGCTCGTGTTCGCCAGCGTCTTCTGCGAATCGATCTATGTGATCCTCGGCAAACGGCTGACCGCCACGATGTCCCCACAGCGGATCTCGGCCGCCATCAACCTGACCGGTCTCCTGTTGATGACACCGCCCGGCCTCTGGCAGGCCGCCCACTTCGACTTCCGCACGGTCGACGCGGGTATCTGGGCGATGCTGGTCTTCTACTCGCTGGCCGCCAGCATGTGGTCGACCTGGCTCTGGCTCAGCGGCCTCAAGCGCGTGCCGGCAAGCCGCAGCGGCGTATTCACGATCGCGATGCCCTTGTCCGCAACGGCGATCGGCATCGCCTTCCTCGGCGAGGCCCTGAGCCCGCTGCATGTCGTCGCGTTCGGCCTGGCCGCACTCGGTGTTGTTTTGGTGACTGCCGAATGATTTGACAGAACCGGTGCGTCTTGGCACATTGCCGGCAGCCATAGTCTCCGTTGCGGGAGAGACCGGTCGAGGCCGGCGCCGAAGGTGTATCGCCCCAGAAACTCTCAGGCACAAGGGACCGCAACGGACAGGCTCTCTGGAGAGAAGTGCACCGATCGGCCGGGTCGCCGACTGCACTCGCCGAAGGACGAAGGTCGAGGCCTACCCTGACCAGCCGGTCTTGCCGCTGGAATCCGGTTCGCCGCCGCCGAATCTCTCAGGCAAAAGGACAGAGGGGGCTCCTACCATCAACCGGCGCGCGCCGTGCGCCGGCATTCCTCCTGGAGCCCTGTCTTGAGCCAAGCCCGAAATCCCGATTCGTTACGCTATGCCGCCTCCCATGAATGGGTCCGTCGGGAGGCCGATGGCACCTGCACGATCGGCATCACCGACCATGCCCAGGAAGCCCTGGGCGAACTGGTCTATGTGGAATTGCCCGAGACCGGCGCCACGCTGACGCAGGGCGCCCAGTGCGCGGTCGTCGAGTCGACCAAGGCCGCTTCCGACGTCTATGCGCCCATCGGCGGGGAAGTGATTGCCGTCAACGAGTCGTTGGCCGACAGGCCCGAAGCGGTGAACGAAGACGCTTTCGGGTCGGGATGGCTGTTCCGGATCACGCCCAGTGACGAGAGTCAGATCGACGCGCTGTTGTCGGCGGCCGACTATTCCGCCGGGCTCGACCAATGAAGGACGATCCGAATATCGGACAGGGTCTCGAGGCGCTGCTGGGCCACGATGAGTTCCATCGCCGTCACCTCGGCCCGGATGCCGCCGAAGAAGCGACGATGCTGGGCTTGCTGGGCCTGACCTCGCGAGCCGCCCTGATCGACCAGACCGTGCCTGATGGCCTGCGCCTGGCCGGCGC
>JBGSTN010000719.1:0-1855 GCA_041736455.1 Burkholderiaceae bacterium
CCATCGTGGAGACCCGCGCCGAGCGCTGGGATGCCGGCTTTCCGCGCGATCGCCTTCGCCTGTGACTTGTTGCCGAGCAGGTGCATGGCACGCGCCGACGGGCCGACGAAGACCAGCCCGACGTCGGCGCATGCCTGAGCGAACACGGGATTCTCGGACAGGAAACCATAACCCGGGTGGATGGCTCCAGCGCCACTGGCACGGGCCGCTGCGAGCACATTGTCGATGCTCAGATAGCTCTGCGCGGCGGGCGGTGGTCCAATCGCCATCGCCCGGTCCGCGAGCGAGACGTGACGCGCGTCGCGATCGTCGTCCGAATAGACCGCGACGGTGACGATGCCCATCGCACGCGCGCTGCGGATGATGCGGCAGGCGATCTCTCCGCGGTTGGCGACGAGCAGGACATCGAAGGGCGCGATGACCGGATCAGCGTTCACGAGGCAGGATCCCCATCGTCTTTGCGATGATGCCCATCATCACTTCGTCGGCGCCGCCGCCGATCGACGCGAGACGCGAATCGCGCCAGAACCGGTTGACCGGGGTTTCCGCGATGTAACCCATGCCGCCCCAGAACTGCAGGCACCAGTCGGCGATCTCGCGCATGACGCGCGCCTTCTTGAGTTTGCACATCGACGCCAGTTGCGTGACGTCCGTCCCGTTCACGTAGAGATCGGTGGCGCGGTACGTCATCGCCTTCACCGCCTCCAGCTCGGTCTGCAGTTCGGCAAGCTTGTAGTGGATGAACTGATTGTCCAGCAACGGCTTGCCGAACGCCTCGCGCTCGCGCAGGTAGTCGATGGTGTCCTGGATGATGCGCGCACCGGCGGTCCAGCCCGCGGCGGCCCAGAGCCGCTCTTCCTGGAACTGCATCATCTGGTAGGTGAATCCCATGCCTTCCTCGCCGATGAGATAGCGTGCGGGAATGCGGACGTCGTCGAAGAAGATCTGCGCCGTGTCGGACGAATTCATGCCCGCCTTCTTCAACTTGCGAGCGACCTCCACACCCCTGGTCTTCATCGGCACGCAGAACAGCGACTTGTTCCTGTGCGGCGAACCTTCGGACGTATTGGCGAGCAGGCACATCCAGTCGGCCTGCGTACCATTGGTGGTCCACATCTTTCCACCGCGGATCACGTAGTCGTCGCCGCTGCGCCGCGCGGTCGTCCTGATCGAAGCCACATCGGAACCCGCGCCGACCTCCGACACGCCGAGGCATGCGACGTATTCTCCACGTATCGAAGGCGCGAGGAATTCTTTGCATAGCGCTGGCGATCCGAAACGGGCGAGGGCCGGTGTGGCCATGTCGGTCTGCACGCCGATCGCCATCGGGACGCCCCCGCACCGGATGTGGCCCAGTGTTTCCGCGACAGCGACGGAATAGGAATAGTCGAGACCCAGCCCGCCATGGGCGACCGGCTTCGTGACACCCAGCATGCCCAGATCACCTAGCTTGGCGAACAGTTCATGGGCCGGGAAGATCTCGGCGGCCTCCCATTCGTCGACATGCGGGTTGATCTCGCTGTCGATGAATCGGCGCAGTGTCTCCTGGATCTGGGTGTGTTCGGACGTGAAGTTCATGGCGTTTCCTGCGAAGGTTCCTGCGGGTCAGGGTCGCGCGACGCCGAACTGCATCGGGCGCAGCGCATGGGTTCGGGCGGCATCGCAGACCTGCAGCGCCAGCCCCAGTACCGAACGCGTATCGACGGGGTCGATCACGCCGTCATCGAGCAGCAGCGCACTGGTATGGATCGCCCCCGACTGGCGATCGAAGTTCTCGACGATGCGTGCCTCGAGCGCGCGCAGTTGTGCGTCGTCGATGTTCTGACCCTTGCGTCTGGCGCCGGCTTCGGCGACG
>JBGSTN010000760.1:0-6227 GCA_041736455.1 Burkholderiaceae bacterium
CCCGGCGCACCGGCATCGGCAAGCGGACCGCTGACCGGCTTGGACCGTTGGTCAGGCATGATCAGTGAACCCGGGTCGGCATGGCGAGGTCTTGTGCTTCGGTCGCAGCGGCTCCGGCATCGGCGCGCGAAACGACGGTCGCGTCCGACGACGACCTGCTTTCGGCAGGCGAACGCTCGGCAAGGCGGGCGAGGATCGTCGATGCCGCCTTCACCTTGTCCCCGATACTGACCGCCGGTCGCGCACCGACCGGCAAGTACGTGTCGACCCGCGAACCGAACCGGATGAATCCGAAACGCGTGCCACGGTCGGCACCGTCACCGACCGCCACATAACAGAGGATGCGCCGCGCAACCAGGCCGGCCACCTGGACGCAGGTCAACTCGGATCCGTCGCGACGTTCGATCAGCACGGCATTGCGCTCGTTGGCTTCGCTCGCCTTGTCGAGATCGGCGTTGATGAAAGCGCCAGGTGAATATTGAATGCCCCGGATCGTGCCATCGACCGGCATACGATTCGAATGCACGTTGAACACGTTCATGAAAACGGAAATCTTCAACGCGGGGCGCTGTCGCCAGGGATCGACGACTTCCTCGACCTTGATCACACGCCCATCGGCAGGACTCAGGATCGCGTCGGGATCGGCAGGAATCGAGCGCGCCGGATCGCGGAAGAATTGCAGCACGAATATCGCGATGACCCAGAACGGCAACGCGACCGCGAGGCCCAGGAGCGCGTGGATCAACAGCGCGAAAACGAGGGTGCCGGTCACATAGGGCCATCCCTCGCGTGCGATCAGCGGATGTGGCCAGGAGGGTTTCATGTGCGTTCAGCCCGCCCGCACATAGGGGCCCTTTCGCAGCCACTTCGTTGCAATCCACTTCTCGCCTTCGACGACGGGAACCCCGGCGTGCAGGCATCGATCATCCAATTCATTGTCACTATTGCTGTACTCGAAATAGACCGCGTTGCCGCGCCGGGCGCGCACCGAGAGATCGAGCGTCGGGAAGGTGGTTTCGCCACCCTTGGGCACGGTGTTGAGATAGAGAACCAATGTCGCAATTCGTTGGCCGCCTGCTGCGACATGCACGGCACTGCCAGGATCGGCAGGTTCGAAGAAGTCGTGATGGGCTAGATATTCGCCGCCCACCCGGTAATGGAGAATCTGGATGGGCTCCCCGTGATCGACCGGAATGCCCGTGATGTCGGCAATGCGTTGTTCTATGGCGGCGACCAGTGGCGTCTCGCCCCGGGCAAAATGAGTGCCTTCGCTGGTACGCACGGAATTCACTTCGAATTCGCCCGTCTTTCGGTTCACGACTTCCGAACGCTTGAGCTTGCCGCGGCTCTGCTCGATCAGCTCGTCGCACTCGGCATCGTCGAGCAGATGCTCGAGCAATGCGATGTTGGGATCCTTCATCACGAAGCCGATGCCGATCGGCCGTTCGCCGCGACTGCGCACGTCGCCGGCTTCCGGCAGACGAATCGGATCGCAGCGATAGCCCTTGATCGCGCCGAGGTCGATGTTCGCCGCTCGTACCCGCTTGGCCATGTCGCGAATCACGCTGATCGCGGACGCGGCGAAGCCGGCATCGAAGCCGTTGTCGACCATGATCCGGGTCATTTCCGACTCCTGGCAACCCCGCGCCAGATTCTCGGCGATCCAGTCCTGCCACTGCGCCGGCAAGGTTCGGCTCGACGCCGGTGTACCGGCAGTGCCCGCGGCCAGCGATGCGCCGCCTGCACTCTTCTGCCTTGTCGACATTCTCTGCCTGGACTTGCTCATGCGCAGGTTTACCCCCGCCTGAAATGCGTTTAATTGCGGGACTTGTCGACCAGACGATTCGCCTTGATCCAAGGCATCATGCCGCGCAGTTGCTCACCCACGACTTCGATTTCATGCTCGGCCATCAGTCGACGACGGGACTTGAGGGTCGGGCCCCCGGCCTTGCTCTCGAGCACGAACTGCTTGGCGTACTCGCCGGTCTGGATGTCTTCGAGCGCCTTGCGCATCGCCCGGCGCGTCTCTTCGGTCACCAGTTTCGGGCCCGTCACGTATTCGCCGAATTCGGCATTGTTCGAGATCGAGTAGTTCATGTTGGCGATGCCGCCCTCGTAGATCAGGTCGACGATCAGCTTGACCTCGTGAAGGCATTCGAAATAGGCCATCTCGGGTGCATAGCCGGCGTCGACCAGCGTCTCGAAGCCAGCCTTGATCAGTTCGACCAAACCGCCACACAACACGGTCTGCTCGCCGAACAGGTCGGTTTCGGTCTCTTCGCGGAAATCGGTCTGGATGATGCCGGCGCGGCCACCACCGATCGCACATGCGTAGGACAGCGCCATGTCGCGCGCGGCCTGCGATTCGTCCTGGTGAACAGCCACGAGCATCGGCACGCCACCGCCGTCGACATAGGTGCCGCGCACGGTATGCCCGGGCGCCTTCGGTGCGATCATCACGACGTCGATGTCCGCGCGTGGCGTCACGAAACCGTAATGGATATTGAAACCGTGGGCAAACGCCAGTGTCGCACCCTCCTTGAGATTGGGAGCAACACTCTCGTTGTAGACCTCGGGGATGTTCTCGTCGGGCAGCAACATCATGACGAAGTCAGCCTGCTTCACCGCGTCGCTGACCTCGGCGGCCTTGAGGCCCGCCTTCTCGATCTTGCTCCATGAGGGTCCGTTGCGGCGCGCGCCGACGACGACCTTCACACCGGAATCATTCAGGTTCTGCGCATGGGCGTGTCCCTGCGAGCCGTAGCCGATGATGGCAACTGTCTTGCCCTTGATCAGCTTGAGGTCGCAATCCTTGTCGTAATAGACCTGCATCTCGTTACTCTCCTCATGAATCGATGTTTGACGGGTGCGGGGGCGACCGTCAGGCTTTCAGTACTCGCTCGCCGCGAGCGATGCCGGATGCACCGGTTCGTACGGTCTCCAGTATCACTGCGGGATCGACCGCCTGAATGAATGAATCGAGCTTGCCGACATTGCCGGTCAACTCGATCGTGTAGGTCCGTTCGGTCACGTCGATGATGCGACCTCGGAAAATGTCAGCGAGCCGCGAAAGCTCTTCGCGGTCTTTTCCGACTGCACGCAACTTGATCAGCATGAGTTCGCGTTCGACGCAGGGGTTGTCGGTCAGATCGACCACCTTCACCACCTCGATCAGGCGATTCAGGTGCTTGGTGATCTGCTCGATGACTTCGTCGGACCCGGCCGTGACGATCGTCATGCGTGACAGTGATGCGTCTTCCGTCGGTGCGACGGTCAGTGTTTCGATGTTGTAGCCTCGCGCCGAAAACAGGCCCACGACGCGCGACAACGCGCCGGCCTCGTTCTCGAGCAGCACGGAAATGATGTGTTTCATGGTTGGCTCCTAGAGGTCTTCCGTACCGAGAATCATCTCGGTCAGGCCTTTGCCACCCTGCACCATCGGCCAGACATTCTCGGTCTGGTCGGTGATGAAGTCCATGAACACGAGCCTATCCTTGTACTTGCCGAACGCGTCGCGCAGTGCCGGCTCGACATCGGAAGGCTTCTCGATACGCATGCCGACATGACCATAGGCTTCGGCCAGCGCGACGAAATCCGGCAAGGCATCCATGTAGGACGACGAGTAGCGACTGCCATACTCGATTTCCTGCCATTGCCGGACCATGCCCAGATAGCGATTGTTCAGGTTCACGATCTTGACCGGCAGGTTGTATTGCTTGCAGGTCGAAAGTTCCTGGATGCACATCTGGATCGAGCCCTCGCCGGTGATGCAGGCGACCTGCGCATCGGGGTGGGCGAGCTTGACGCCCATCGCGTAGGGCAGCCCGACGCCCATCGTACCGAGTCCGCCCGAATTGATCCAGCGGCGCGGCTCGTTGAACTTGTAGTATTGCGCGGCCCACATCTGGTGCTGGCCGACGTCGGAGGTGATGAAGGCATCGCCGCCGGTCAGCGCGCAAAGCGTCTCGACGACGTACTGCGGCTTGATCACTTCCGTCGAGCCCTTGTACTTCAGGCAATCGCGCTCGCGCCAGACGCCGATCTGCTGCCACCAGGCCGCCAGCGACTTGCGATTGGCCGACAGCTTCTCCTGTTCGACCGACAGCAACTCGATCAAGGCCGACAGCGCCTCGCTGACATCGCCGACGATGGGCACGTCGACCTTGACGCGCTTGGAAATGCTCGATGGATCGATGTCCACGTGAATGATCTTGCGCGGATTCTGTGCGAAGTGCTTGGGGTTGCCGATCACGCGGTCATCGAAGCGCGCACCGATCGCGATCAGCACGTCGCAGTTCTGCATGGCCAGATTCGCTTCATAGGTGCCGTGCATGCCGGGCATGCCGATGAAGCGCTCGTCGGTGCCGCGCATCGCACCCAGACCCATCAGCGTATTGGTGCACGGAAACCCCGTCAGTTCGATGAACTGGCGCAACTTGCCCGTGGCATTGCCGAGGATCACGCCGCCGCCGGTGTAGACGACCGGTCGCTCGGCCCCGAGTATCGCGTGGACCGCGCGTTTGAGTTGCCCCTGGTGCGGCTTGCTGACCGGGTTGTACGAACGCATCGTGACGGTCTCGGGATACACGAACTTGCACCGTTCGCGCGTCACGTCCTTGGGAATGTCGACGAGCACCGGACCCGGTCGTCCGGAGCGGGCGATGTGGAACGCCTTGCGAATCGTTTCCGCCAGATCGCGCACGTTCTTGACGAGGAAGTTGTGCTTGACGCAGGGCCTGGTGATACCGACCGTATCGCATTCCTGGAACGCATCTTCGCCGATCGCGTGCGTCGGCACCTGGCCACTGATGATGACGAGCGGAATCGAATCCATGTAGGCCGTCGCGATGCCGGTGACCGCGTTGGTCACGCCGGGACCGCTGGTCACCAGGCAGACGCCGACCGTTTCGGTCGACCGCGAATAGGCATCGGCGGCGTGGACGGCAGCCTGCTCGTGCCTGACCAGCACATGCTCGAATGCGGCGGGATCGCTGTGATCCTGGTTGTAGATCGCGTCGTAGATATAAAGCACTGCGCCACCGGGATAGCCGAAGAGGTGCCTGACCTTTTCGGCTTGCAGCGCGCGCACGACGATTTCGGCGCCTGAAAGCTCCATTATTACTATCCTTTGTTACCGCCAGGGAGCCCGCCCGCCGGCACCAGCGACGATGTCATCACACGTCGACCGTGCGATGACGACATCCCCGACACAGACCTTGGTACAGGACCTGAACTGATATTCGGACGCCCCTGCCACGGCTCTTGGCCGATTCGGGGGAGTAGTTCTTGCAACTGCGAGCAAGCCCATAAGAATAATCCGTGGATCGACCGATGGTCAACTCCGCGGGCAATCAGATGCTACGATTGTGCCGCCGCCCCCACATTGTCCGCATCACCGCGCCGCATGACCTCCTCCGCGCATCACCTCGCCGCATGACCATGCCCGCATGACCTCAGGATTCCGTTAGAAAGAATGGCTTCCCGGCAGGAACTCGATGAATTCCTGGCCTCGGTTGAGCGCCGCGCGTTCAAGCAGGCCGTCTACGCGGTGCGGGACGAGCAGGTCGCTCTCGACGTCGTGCAGGATTCGATGCTGAGGCTGGTCAAGAGCTACGCTGACCGGCCGCTGGAAGAGTTCGGGCCACTTTTCCAGCGCATCCTGAAAAACGTTATCACCGATCATTTCCGGCGCCAGAAGATTCGCAATCTCTGGACGACCTTGCTGTCGTCCATGGGATCGTCTGACGAAGAGGACGGTGAGCGCGATATGCTCGAGGCGCTGGAGACGGACGACGTGCCGTGGCAGCAGGAGAGTGCCGCCGATCAGGTCGAACGGTCGCAGACCTTGACGATCATCGAGAACGAAATTAAGAAGTTACCCAACCGTCAACGCGAGGCTTTCATGATGCGTTACTGGGAGGAACTTGATGTTGCCGAAACAGCCGTTGCCATGGGCTGCTCGCAGGGCAGCGTCAAGACCCATTGCTCCCGAGCGACGCGGACGCTTGCCAAGGCCCTCGCGGCCCGGGGAATCAAGTTATGAATGATGTGAACGAAATACAGACGGCTCACGCCATCAGCCGCGCACTCGATGAGGCGATGTCGAATCTTCCCGAACCGGTGACGGCGCGTCTGGCCGCGGCACGACGGTCTGCGCTGGCCGAATTGCCACACGACCGCACTGCCCTGCCGTTCGTCGAGGGCACCGGGCCATCCGGCTCCCTTCG
>JBGSTN010000777.1:0-2038 GCA_041736455.1 Burkholderiaceae bacterium
CGTGGGCTGGCAACTGGGCAATGTGCTGGGCATCTACCTGCACGGCATGTTCGAATCGGCCGCCGTGCAACATGCGCTGTTCGGCGCTTGCGCGCCCGGACTCGAAGCCACGTTCGACCGGCTCGCCGATATCGTCGAGGCCGGCTTTGCCGACGGCGTACTCGACCAGTGGCTGGCGTCCGTCTGAGGCGGACAGACGGTTGGAAGACGAAAGAAGGACCGCGGAGCTACCGGTATTCCGCGGGTCGGCGCTGGTGGGGCGTTCCAGAATGAACCATTGACGTCTGCGCGATCGACCTGGGTTGCGTGCCTGCGGACATCTTCACGCCACCATCGGAAATCGCATGACACGCTCGTCTCGCCTGATGCCCGCTCTCGTGCTGCTGACCGCTTGCCTGTTGCCGGCAGCCGTTCCCGATGCCGTCCGCGCGCAGCGATCCGCGGACCCGCTGCTGGCATCGTTCAAGCGTCCCGACTCGATTCCGTTCCCGGTCGACAACCCGTACACGCCCGAGAAGGCGGCACTGGGCAAGATGCTGTTCTTCGACACGCGCCTGTCGCGCGACGGCAATCTGAATTGCGCCACCTGCCACAACCCGACGTATGGATGGGAGGTGCCTTTCGGGCGAGCGATCGGGGCCGGCGGCAAGCCGCTCGGACGCCATACACCGACCGTCATCAATCTGGCCTGGACGAAGGATTTCTTCTGGGATGGTCGCGCCGGTTCGCTGGAGGAGCAGGCAGGCGGGCCGATCCAGGCCCCGGCCGAGATGGACCTGAAGCTGTCGGAGGCGGTGCAGCGGCTGCAGGTCATCAAGGGATATCAGGATGCGTTCGCCAGGGCGTTCGGCGCCGAGGGAATCACCGAAGCGACGATTCTGAAAGCGATCGCCACGTATGAACGCACGGTCGTGACCGCCGACACGCTCTTCGATCGCTGGATCGGCGGCGACGAGAACGCGCTGCCGGAAAGTGCGAAGCGGGGCTTCGCATTGTTCACCGGCAAGGCGAACTGTTCGGCTTGCCACAGCGGCTGGAACTTCACCGACGACAAGTTCCATGACATCGGTCTTGCGTCGAATGACGAGGGACGCATGGGCGTCACGCGCTCCGAGGCGGACCGCCACGCCTTCAAGACGCCGGGATTGCGCGAAATCGCCGCGCGAGCGCCCTACATGCATGACGGCGGGATTGCGACGCTGGAGGCCGTGATTGCGTATTACATGACCGGCGGCATTCGGCGTCCGACACTGGCAGAGGAAGTCCGGCCGCTGGCATTGAGCCAGCAGGAGATCACCGATCTGCTGGCCTTCCTGCGCAGTCTTTCCAGCCAGAATCTCACACTCGTATTGCCCAACCTGCCGTCCCAGTGAGCGCCGCCATGGACCCCGTCAAGAAATCCCTCCTGCTGAGCGTCGGCATATCGGTCCTGCTGGTCGGGGTATTGGGCGCTCAATCGCTGTGGCAGATGTCACGGCTCGATGCCGCGTCCGACCACATCGTGGCCAGCGCGAAGCTTCTGGACGACGCGCAGGCACTCGGTGCGCAGTTCACGTCCGTGGACGCGGCGTTGGCGGAACTCGTGTCGTTCTCCGATGCGACCCGGGGCGACGCCGCACGGCAGAAGTTCACGAGTGGCGCCGCGCTGGTTGGCAGTCGCATGGTTGCACTGTCGAACCAGACGAACATCGACTTGCGCGCCCATACGGACGCGTTGACGTCCAAGATGAATCGCTGGTTGCAACTGGCCAGTCTGCATGCCGATGGCCAGGGCGTGACTTCGCTGCCTTCCTATCACGTGCTGGGTCGGATCAAGCAGGACGTCGAATCCTCGGTGATCGATCTCGTCGAACGGACGCGTGCCAGCGCCGCGGGGGCGGTCGAGATCAACCGCAGCATCGCTCGATCCACGGTCTTCTGGACGGTCATCTGTGTCGTCACGGCGATGGTCCTCGGACTGCTGTCGGGTTGGCAGGCGCTGCGCACCCTGCACCGTGAACTCGGCGCCGATGCCGGTGAAGTCGCACGAATCGCCGGC
>JBGSTN010000790.1:0-1740 GCA_041736455.1 Burkholderiaceae bacterium
GTGGCGCACGCCGCGCGCTCGCGCATCTGTGAGCGATTCGATTCGCGGCGCACGACGCTCGAACTGCGTGATCTCTTCGTCGCGCAACTGGATGCCGCAGGCGAGGCTCGCTCATGAGCTCGCCGGCGGCTTCGATCATGCTCGCACCCTGGTGCGAACTGGACGACGACGGGTTGCTGGCGCATTTCCGAAGCGCACGCACCGTGCAGTATTTCCCGGTCATCGACCCGGAGGAAACGCGCGGCGAAAAGATCGACGCGTTGCTGGCAGGTGTGTTCGAGTTCAACGGCGAACGGCACCTGCTGAGTGACCCGGTCGATTGGCTTGCGAACCCGAGCGCCGACATCGAGTGGCATATCCTGCTGCACAAGTTCTACTATGCGGTCGGCCTCGGTCTGGCGTTCGAGCGCAGCGGCCAGTGGCGTTATGCCGAGCGCTGGATGTCGCTGATCGACGACTGGATCGAGCGCACCCCGGTCGGGTTCATCGCGGCCGACGTGACGGGCCGGCGTGTCCAGAACTGGATCTACAGCCTCCATTATTTCGTCGGTCACGCCGCGCACGACACGTCGGGCATCGTCACCCCCGCGTTCCATTCGCGCATGCTCGTGTCGCTCCACGAGCAGGTCGAATACCTGTGCGCGAATCTGACCGCCAAGCGCAATCACCGGACGATCGAACTGGCGGCAATCTTCCTTGCGGGCGTCGTGTTTCCGGAGATGCGCCGCGCGCCTTTCTGGCGCAGCTTCGCGCTCGAGCAGACCGACCTCAATCTGCAGAGCGATCTGCTCGCCGATGGGGTGCATTGCGAGCTGTCGACCGACTATCACCACCTCGTGCTGAAGAACGGCCTCAACTTCCGGCGACTGGCCGCGCTCAACGACGTGGCGGTGCCAGACCGGTTCGATGCGGCACTGGTCAGTGCACTGCAGTTCAGTCTGCACGTCCACAAGCCCGACGGCATCGTGCCTAGCCTGTCGGACGGCGACGCGCGCGGCTACCTCGATCTGTTGCGAGCCGGGGCCGACCTGTATGACCGCGCCGATATGCTCTACGTGGCCACGGGTGGTCGGGAAGGAATCCGCCCCGCGGAGCGTATCGGACATTTCCCGGTGGGGGGCTACAGCGTCGTGCGCAGTGACTGGGGTGACGAAGGCCGCCCGTTCCGCGACGCGCACTACCTGGTGTTCGACCACGGACCGGTGGGAGAAGGCAATCACGGTCACTTCGATTGCCTGAGCGTCGAACTGGCGGCCTACGGCCGTTCCTTGATCGTCGATCCGGGTCGCTACACCTACAGCGAGGCCGGCGATATCAACTGGCGCGTAATGTTCCGCGGCACGGCGGCACACAACACGGTCTGTGTCGACGGCCGGCACCAGACACGTTATGAACCGCGCCCGATCAAGCCCGGTACGCGTCATGCAGCCGGGACCGTGCGTCACAGGATCAGCGGACCCGGCCCGGAGACGAGACTGGTCGAGCGGCATCACGATCCGCTGGTCGATCTGCTGCACGGGCGGACCCGCAGTCATGAATACGACGCGAGCCACGATCGCTGCATCGTGTTCGTCGACCGTCGCTACTGGATCATCAGCGACTGGATGCGCGCGCCTTCGGCGCACGACTACGCGCTGAATTTCCAGCTCGGCGCCGAAGCGCAGGGCAGGGCAGTGCTGCGGCGTGATACGGCCGAGCGCCTGGTAACGCCAGGCCTGGTGATCCTGCAGCCGGCGGTGC
>JBGSTN010000795.1:0-6423 GCA_041736455.1 Burkholderiaceae bacterium
AGCGGTTGTCGGGGGGCAGTGCCACCGCCGGCAGCGATGCGGAAGTGGTCATCAGCGCGCGCCAGCTCGATGCTTCCCCGGTCGCTCACAGCGCCGCGGAGGTTGCCACCGTTCAGGCCGGAAAGCGGTTGCCGCAATCCCGTGATCGCCGTCTGGTGTGCCCCGTCTTCGTGGCGCGCGCGGAGCCTGCGCAACTGCCGACACTCTACGGCGCGATGAAGGCGATGGTCGATGTCGATCGCAGTCGACCTCTCACCGTGGTCTGGTGCGACGTCGATCGGTCGGACCTCGCTTTACGCGAGCTTTGCGAGAAGAATCTCCAACGTACGGCAAGTCGCTTTCTGGCGCAACCGATCGATTTCTTTCACGCTCCGCCGCAATCGGACAGGGGAGTGACCATGGAACGCGTCGCGAGCGCCAGCCGCAAGCCGCGTTTCCTCGCGGGGCTCGCGGACCGCGTACTCGCCCACCTGGGCGAAGCCGGCGGCGAAATGCCCCACTATCAGAACTGAACGGGATCGGACTCATGTATACCGCTCAAGGAACCCTTGACCGCGATTCGACCGTCGACCGCTATGCACCGATGGTCAAGCGCGTCGCCAATCAGCTCGCCAACCGCTTGCCGCCCAACGTCGATGTCGGGGATCTTGTGCAGGCTGGCATGATCGGCCTGATGGACGCGATGACGCGTTTCGACGAGAACGGCGGCGCGCAGTTCGAGACTTTCGCGATGCAGCGGGTGCGTGGCGCCATGCTCGACGAGTTGCGCAGTTCCGACTGGATGCCGCGGTCCGCGCGTCGCGCGCAGCGCAGTATCGAACAACACATCGCCCAGCTCGAGCAGACGCTCAAGCGGCCGCCGACCGAGGGCGAGATTGCACGTTGCATGGGACTGAACCTCGACGACTATCAGAAGCTTCTCTCCGAAGCGCGCGGCTCGCAGCTCGTGTACCTCGACGATCTGGGCGGCCGTGAAGACAGCGAAGAGGGCTTCCTGGAGCGTCACACGACCGAAGATGGCGCCGGGCTGCTCGGCATGCTGCAGGACGACGAATTCCGCGATGCGCTGATCGCTGCCATCAGTGCGCTGCCCGAACGCGAACAGCTGATCATGGGCATGTACTACGAGCAGGATCTGAACCTGAAGGAAATCGGTGCCGTGCTCGGCGTGACGGAATCACGCGTCTCGCAATTGCACAGCCAGGCGGTGGCACGACTGCGCGTAAGCCTCAAGGGATTCGCCTGAACAAGCGTGCATCGGGGAAGGTGCGCGGAACGCGCGGCGCCGCGCTGGCGACTCGTCGACGCCGGGTCGCGATCGGTATTCGATAGCGGAGAAGGACGGCGAGGTCCCGCCTCGGTTCAGGCGGTCAGCGAGGCCCGCTTGTGCAGACGCGGCGTGGATTCACGTCGGCCGGGCGCACTGGTATCGCGATAGGTGGGTTCGGCCAGGCCGAAGAAGTCCAGTCCCCGATCGATCCGTGCCATGGCGCGACTCAACTGGGCCGCATAGTTCGACAGCAATGCCTGGGCGCGACGCAAGTCGGCAGGCGATGTGGTTTCCGGACCGCTCAAGCCGGCGGCGAAGGCTTCGAGCCGATCGCTCAATGCGGCGATCATGGCTTCGACCTCGTCGGGCGAGCTGGTCGAGAGACGGGCGACTTGATCGTCGAGTTCCGCGATCAACGCCAGCAGGGTCGGCGATGCCGACCCCGTGTCAGGCGTCTCTGCCATCGGTGCGACCGACAGGGCCCGCTGCGTCCTGTGCAGCCGCCTTATCCGATTCGGCCAACTCGACAGCGGGTGAAATCAGATTCACCAGTTCGATGGCTTGACTGATCATTCGCTCGGCGACCGATTTCGGATCGACCGGGAACTCGCCACGTTCGATGGCGGCGCGAATCTGGGCGACCTTGTCGGTGCGCACGGGCAATGCTTCATGCCGCGTCTGCTGGCTCGCATTCGACAGTTCTACCTTGTCGGTCTGCTGAACCTTGGTGACCGGCTGGTCCTGGGAAACGCCCGGTTTTGCGACTGCGCCTGTCTTCGCGTCGGTCTGGCGCGGGATCTCGACTTTCGTGACGTCACTTGAATTACCGATTTTCATGGCCTCTCTCCATGAGAGATGGAACTGGTCCTGCACAGATTATCGGCCGCCGCCGGCCAAGGTTTAGCGACGTTTACGGTGCTCGATCCTGCTTTTTCCGATTCGACTGTCCGCTCAGGGTGCGATTTCGACCGTCTGACCATTTAGTATTCCAACGACGACGCGACCGGCGTCGGTTCGGACCCTCAGAGGGTTGCCTTCCGTGCCCGGCGCGAGCGCCGAACCGTTGGCAGTAATGGTGAAGCCGGCGCCTTTGACCCGCACCCGGATCGGATCGCCCACCGCCACCGTAGGGCGGACCTTCACATGGTAAGGCATCAAAGCCTGGCCGGCCGCGATGCTTCGCGTTGCCTCCATGCCATCGACGGCGGCAAGATCCGCCAAAGGCGCGGCGTTGAGCTGTGTCAGTTCCACGTCGTCGAGCCGTACGTCCTGGCTGCCGATCGTCGTGCGTGGCTGCAGCGGTCGTACCGCGACGAGGGCCTGTCCGAACACCTTGACCGTCACGGGAAGACTGACACTCCAGTCCGCACCGCTGAGGCACCTGACGCCGATACGGCTCCTGCCCCACAGCCGGGTTCCGCTGGGCAGGAACGGTTCGATCCTGCGACAGGGGGCGAGCTTCGTGCCTTGCGGCAGTTCGCCGAAACGGATCTCCACGCGATGCTGGTCGCCGACCTGCGCCTTGATGAAACTTTCGAGCACTTCATTGTCGGCGGCATCGGCAGTCCCGGCAGGTATCGCGAACAGGCTTGCCGCGGCCGCGATCGCCGGAATCACGCGCGGGTTCACCAACGCGGCGAGCGTGCGGACAGCCATTAGCAGGTAAGGTCGGATGGACATCGATTCGCAGCGCGCAGCACTTGCCTGTTCAATCTTGATGTCGAGAGCATAGGGCCACTATCGCGCAAACCGGGTCGGAATAGCGGCGGCATCGACCTGCTCATCGGTGCTTAAGTTTTCGGCAGTGCTGTCACGATGGACACCTGTACAGTCCATTCCCGGTGCCATTCGATGCTCGACAAACTGACAGCATCCATCGACTACCACGGCAAGGCCCTGACACTGCGAGCGCAGCGCCAACAGGTGCTGTCCAGCAACATCGCCAATGCCGACACGCCCGGATTCCAGGCCCGTGACATGGACTTCTCGGCGCAACTCGACGCCGCGACCGGGGCGCGCATGAGCGCGCCGGGCACGCTGACGATCTCGAGCACCCGGTCGCCCGGGATCACGCAGCGGCCGGGAACGGTCGCGACGACCGACGGCCGTCACCTCGCGGGGCTCACGAACGATGCGGGCCGCGACACCGCGCTGAAGGATCTCAAGTATCGAACTCCCGATCAGGCATCGCTCGACGGCAACACGGTGAACCTCGACATGGAACGGGCGAACTTCGCCGACAACTCGATGCGCTATGAAGCGTCACTGCGTTTCATTAACGGCAGCGTCCGGAAGATCTTGACCGCCATTCGTGGCGAATGATCGGAGCACTCGCAATGGCACTCGAACGAATCTTCTCCATCGCCGCCAGCGCGATGACCGCGCAGAGCCAGCGCCTGAACGTGGTCGCCTCCAACCTGGCCAATGCCGAGAGCGTTGCCGGACCGGACGGCAAACCCTACAAGGCGCGCCAGGTCGTCTTCACGGCGCAGACAGACAGCAAGACCCCAGGAGGCGTCGCGGTGACGAACATCGTCGAGAGCGACGTCGCCGCCAAGCGCGACTACGACCCTAAGCACCCGCTGGCCGATGAACAGGGCTACGTGACCTACAGCAACGTCAACGCCATCGAAGAGATGGTCAACATGATCTCCGCGTCGCGCTCCTACCAGAACAACGTCGAGATCATGAACACGACGCAGCAACTGATGATGAAGACCCTCCAGTTGGGCCAGTGATGATTCCGTGCGCTTCGGAGGGCACGCCTGCAATTCCCGGAGCTGAACCGCCATGGCAATGACCTTCCCCACGATCGCTGGCAAGTCCCAGACCGCACCGACGGCATCTTTCAGTGCGACGCCGACCACCAAGTACATTGCCGCGCCCGACGAGACCAGCACGACGAATCGCTTTGCCGATCTGCTCAGGGCAAGTCAGGTGACGGACAGTTCGTCGACCGCAGGGGTCACCAGTGCCGAAGCGGATCTTGCCACGAGCAACGACGAAACCAAGGATCAGTTCATGGCCTTGCTCGTCGCGCAGATGCGCAACCAGGATCCGCTGAATCCTCTGGACAACGCGCAGGTCACCACCCAACTCGCCCAGATCAATACGGTGCGCGGCATCGACGAACTGAACAAGAAGCTGGTGACACTGACCGACAAGTTCGACAGCGGTGATCCTTCGGAGTCGGCCTCGATGATCGGACGGCAGGTTCTGGTGGCGGGCGACCGGTTCAGGATCGAAGCCGGCGAGGACGCTGCTCTGCACGGTGGGGCGGAGTTCGCCACGCCGGCCACGGCGTCCCAGGTCGAGATCTTCAATGCCAGCTCGCAGGTCGTGCGCACGATCGGTCTTGGCGCACAGCCGGCCGGCATGACCACCTTCGAGTGGGATGGCAGGAACGACGCGGGAACCGCGCTGGCCGCCGGCGAGTATGGATTCCGGGTGCTTGCACAGGGTACCGACGGCACGTCGATGGCGAGCCCCTTCACCACAGCCAAGGTCACAGGAATTACACGCGCGGACGAAGGAACGACCCTTCGTCTCGAGGAAGGCGCGACAGTGCCGTCGAAATCGATACGCGGCATTTTCTGAAGTCGATCGCAGTAGCAACAACCTGGTAGTCAACGGAGAAAACACAGATGGGTTTCCAACACGGATTGAGCGGACTGAATGCCGCGTCGCGCAACCTCGACGTCATCGGTAACAACGTCGCCAATGCGAATACGGTCGGCGCCAAGTCGACTCGCGCCGAATTTGCCGACATGTACGCCAATGCAACGGCAACCGGCGCCCAGTTCTCGGGGCTGGGCGTCAAGATCAACGATGTCGTGCAGCAGTTCTCGCAGGGTGACCTGGTGTCGAGCAACAATCCGCTCGACCTGGCGGTCAACGGCACGGGCTTCTTCAGGATGGAGAGCGGGCCCGGTGCGATCAGCTACACGCGCAACGGGCAGTTTCAACTGGACCGCCAGGGATTCATCGTCAATTCCGACGGTCACAAGTTGACCGGATTCCCGGCTACGGCGGATGGACTGATCCAGCCCGGCGTCCCTGAGCCGATGGAGATCGTCGCTTCGGACATCACACCGAAGATGACGACTCGGGTCGATGCGACGCTCAATCTCGACGGGCGTACCGAGGTCCTGACGGATCCGTTCGATCCGACGGATCCGGAGACCTATGCCTCGGCCACCTCGTTGAAGATCTTCGACCAGCAGGGTCGTGATACGACGGTCGCGATGTACTTCCAGAAGGTCGGCGTCGATCAGTGGGACGTCTACGCGACGGCCGGCGGCACGCCGTTCGGTCCGACGGCGGGTGGGGCGACGGATGTCCCGATCGCCAGCGTCGACTTCACCGCGGACGGGAAAGTCACCAATGTCGCCGACTTTCCGACCGCGATCGCGGTTCCGACCGCTGCCGGTGGTACGGTCAATGTCGATCTCGATCTGAGCACCACCACCCAGTACGGCTCGATCTTCGGTGTCAACGAGCTCGACCAGGATGGTTTCACCACGGGCCAGCTCGCCGGCTTCAACATCGACGTGGACGGTGTCGTCCAGGCCCGCTACACGAACGGCGAGACGCGGGCGCAAGGCCAGATCGCACTGGCGAACTTCGCCAATGCGCAGGGTCTCGCAGCGGTCGGCGGCAATGCCTGGGTCGAAACCCGCCAGTCGGGTCAGCCGCTCGTGGGCGCACCGGGCAGTGCGAGCCTGGGGTCGATCCAGTCGGGGGCGCTCGAGCAATCGAACGTGGACCTGACGGCCGAACTGGTGAACATGATCATGGCGCAGCGCTCCTACCAGGCCAATTCACAGACCGTGAAGGCGCAGGATCAGATCCTCCAGACGATCACCAACCTGCGTTGATGTCAGCAACCGGCCGGCGTGAGCCGGCCACCATGGCGAGGCAAGCAGCATGGACCGGATGATCTACACCGCGATGACGGGCGCGAAATCGCTCGAACAGCGGCAATCTGCGTTGTCGAACAATCTCGCCAACGCCAGTACCGACGGTTTTCGTGCGGATATCGAAACGTTTCGCGCCGTGCCCATCCAGGCGGAAGGCACGGCGACCACGCGGGTGTTCAGCGTGGAAGCGACGGCCGGTTTCGACGCGGCGACTGGTCCGCTGCGGCAGACCGG
>JBGSTN010000826.1:0-4971 GCA_041736455.1 Burkholderiaceae bacterium
CGCCATCGCCGACGTCGTCATCGCCTGGGGCCGCGTCGCCCAGGTCGCTCACGTCATCGTCCCGAGCGTCTGCAGCATCGAACGCGCCGTCCAGTTCGGCATTCTCGCCCAGAGCCGCCGCCACTTCGCGTTCAACCACACGCTGCACACCGGACAGGCGGGTGCCTTCATCGACGGCGATCAGCGTCACCCCCTGCGTCGCGCGACCCATCTCGCGGATCTCGCTGACGCGCGTGCGCACCAGCACCCCACCGGTGGTGATCAGCATGATCTCGTCATCGACATCGACCAGCACCGCCGCGACGACCGGCCCGTTGCGCACCGACGTCTGGATCGCGATCATTCCCTTCGTGCCGCGACCATGCCGCGTGTATTCGCTGACCGGCGTGCGCTTGCCGAAGCCGTTCTCGGTCGCGGTCAGCACCGACTGGTCTTCGGTCTCGGTCACGAGCATCGAGATGACGCGCTGGCCCGGGGCCAGGTTCATGCCGCGCACCCCTCGCGCATTGCGCCCCATCGCCCGGACATCGGACTCGGCGAAGCGAACCGCCTTGCCTTCATCGGAAAACAGCATCACGTCATGGGTGCCATGCGTGACCGCGACACCGATCAGATAGTCGTCCTCGTCGAGGTCGACTGCGATGATGCCAGCCTTGCGGGGATTCGAGAAGTCGGACAGCGGCGTCTTCTTGACGGTGCCGAGGCTGGTCGCCATGAACACGAAATGCGCATCGTCGAATTCACGAACAGGCAGCGCGGCCGTGATCTTCTCCTCCGGCTCGAGCGGAAAGAGATTGACGATCGGACGACCGCGCGACGTGCGCGTGCCCTGAGGCACTTCCCAGACCTTGATCCAATAGACCCGCCCGCGGTCGGAGAAGCAAAGGATGTAATCGTGCGTGTTCGCGATGAACAGGCGATCGATCCAGTCTTCTTCCTTGGTCGTGGTGGCAATCTTGCCACGACCACCGCGCCGTTGCGCCGAGTACTCCGACAGCGGCTGGCTCTTGATATAACCCTCGTGCGACAGCGTGACCACCATGTCGGTCGGCTGGATCAGGTCTTCGGTGAACAACTCGGTCGCGTTGAGTTCGATCCGGGAGCGTCGCTCGCCACCGCCGAATTCGGTACGCACCGCCACGAGTTCATCGCGAATGATGCCGGTCACGCGATCAGGCCGCGACAGGATGTCGAGCAGGTCGGCGATCTGTTCGATCACTTCGCGGTACTCTTCGACGATCTTGTCCTGCTCGAGCCCGGTCAGGCGCTGCAGACGCATCTGCAGGATTTCCTGGGCCTGCACTTCACTGAGTCGATAGCGGTCGCCGTTCAGACCCAGTTCGGGGTCGAGACCGTCGGGACGGAAATGCGTGACTTCGCTGCCGGCGCGCTCCAGCATCGCGCGCGCCTCACCGGCATCCCAGTCACGAGACATCAGCGCTTCCTTCGCTTCGGGTGGCGTCGCCGATGCCTTGATCAGCGCGATCATCTCGTCGACGTTGGCCACCGCAACGGCCAGCCCTTCGAGGATATGCCCGCGGTCGCGCGCCTTGCGCAATTCGAACACCGTCCGCCGAGTCACCACTTCGCGCCGATGTTCGAGGAAGTACTGCAGCATCTGCTTGATGTTGAGCAGACGTGGCTGACCGTCGACCAGCGCCACCATGTTGATGCCGAACGTGTCCTGCAGCTGCGTATTCTTGTAGAGATTGTTGAGCACCACCTCGGGCGATTCGCCTCGCTTGAGCTCGATCACCACTCGCATGCCCGACTTGTCGGACTCGTCGCGGATATCCGAGATGCCCTCCAGGCGCTTTTCGTTGACCATCTCGGCCATGCGCTCGAGCAGCACCCGTTTGTTGACCTGGTACGGGAGTTCATCGACGATGATCGCGTAGCGATCCTTCTTGTCCATGTCCTCGAAATGCGTCTTGGCGCGCATCACGACGCGACCACGGCCGGTGCGATAGCCCTCGCGCACGCCCGAAATGCCATAGATGATGCCGGCGGTCGGGAAGTCCGGCGCCGGCACCACGGCGATGATCGCTTCGATGTCGACGTTCGGATCCTCGAGCACCAGCAGCGACGCGGCGATCACCTCGTCGAGGTTGTGCGGTGGAATGTTGGTCGCCATGCCGACCGCGATGCCCGACGACCCGTTGATGAGCAGGTTGGGAATTCGCGCCGGCAGTACCGAAGGCTCGGACTCCTTGCCGTCGTAGTTCGGAATGAAATCGACGGTGTCGCGATCGATATCGGCGAGCAATTCGGCGGCGATCTTCTCGAGTCGGCACTCGGTGTAGCGCATCGCCGCGGCGTTGTCGCCATCGACCGAGCCGAAGTTTCCCTGTCCGTCGACCAGCGGGTAGCGCAGCGAGAAGTCCTGGGCCATCCGTACCAGCGTGTCGTAGATCGCGCTGTCGCCGTGAGGGTGATACTTGCCCATCACCTCGCCGACCACACGGGCGCATTTCACATACGGCCGGTTCCAGTTGTTGTTCGACTCGTGCATCGCATAGAGCACGCGGCGATGCACCGGCTTGAGCCCGTCGCGCACATCGGGCAGCGCGCGCCCGACGATCACGCTCATCGCGTAATCGAGGTAGGAGCGACGCATCTCCTCTTCGAGGCTTATCGGCAGGGTTTCTTTGGCGAACGAATCCATGGAACTGGTTTATTACCCTTGGGCCTTGAGCCCGGTTCTTGTCGCCGCCGTACGGCGACCCGATGCAGCTCGCAACACGGGCATGGTGATCACCCACGTCGCTGGCGCGATGATGAATGGTTTGCGCGGAGACTCGATCAGCCTGGGTCGGACCGCAACGGGACCGTTTCGCGTTCCGTCCGATGTCGCGGGGCCGGGTTCTTCAGGAACGGCTCGTCGACGCGACACTCTGCGCCCATCTGGCGCCATCGCCTGGCGGTCTGCCTGCGCCGACCGTCACGCCGCCGCCATTGCCGCCCGACCTGTCACATGGCTCGTAGCGCCTACTGCTCCTGTCTGCCCAACCCGTCTGTCGAACTTGTTAAGTCTGTCAAACTTTTTAACTGTCAGTCCTTGTTCCAACCGTCAGACCTTGAACTTTTCGACCACGCCCTTTTGCGCAGCCGCTTCGATCTGTCTCTCTAGCTTCGATTCGTTGCTGCTCATCTTGCTGCTCATCTGTCTGCTGCTCCTGGTGCCATCGGCATCCATCCACCCGCTTTTCCGCAACCTGCCCGCTTTCGGCCACTGTAACCTTGCGATTTTAACATGTTGCGTCCACGCACTCTCCGCGCGCGGACGGGAGCCGCCATGACTGAACGACCTTTCCTGTTGATGCCCGAGTGGATCGCGACCGTCGAACCCGATCAACCGCTGCTGACCAACTACGCTTTGCTGGTCGAGGGCGATCGGATCGCCGACATCCTGCCGCAAGCCGCGGCGCGCGACCGCTATCGCGACGTCGAGCAGGTCGCGGCGCCCGGCCATCTGGTCACCCCAGGCCTGATCAATCTGCATGCTCATGCCGCCATGAGTCTGTTGCGCGGATATGCCGACGACCTCGGCCTGCACACCTGGCTCAACGACCGGATCTGGCCGGCCGAGTCGCGTTGCGTGTCGCCGGACTTCGTTCACGATGGCACCCTCCTCGGCTGCCTCGAGATGCTGCTGGGCGGGACGACCTGCGTCAACGACATGTACTTCTACCCGGAAGAGGTGGGCAGGGCCGCCCGCAGCCTGTCGATGCGTGCCTCGCTCGGCATCATCGTGTTCGAATTTCCATCCTCCTATGGCAGCGGACCCGACGATTACCTGAGCAAGGGCATGAAGTTGCGCGACCAGCTCCGTGACGATCCGCTGGTCTCGTTCACGGTTGCGCCACACGCGCCTTACACGGTTTCCGACGATTCGTTCATCAAGATCGCCGCGCTCGCCGACGAGCTCGAGCTGCCGGTGCACGTCCATCTTCATGAGACGGCGTTCGAAGTCGACGAGGCGGTTCGTCTATCGGGCGAGCGTCCCATTAGGCGGCTCGGTCGGCTGGGTCTGCTCGGACCCCGGTTGATCGCTGTTCATGCCGTACACCTCGATGACGACGACATCGAACTGTTCGTGCGCCACGGTGTCTCGGTGGCGCACTGCCCGCATTCGAACCTGAAGTTGGGCAGCGGCATCGCCCCGATGGGCCGATTGTTGGATTCGGGCATCAACATCGGCATCGGCACCGATGGATCGGCCAGCAACAACCAGCTCGACCTGCTCCAGGAAGCCCGAACCGCCGCCCTGCTCGCCAAGGGAGTCTCCGGCAACGCGGCCGCCTTTCCGGCTTCCGCCGCATTGCATGCGATGACGCTAGGCGGCGCCATTGCCCTGGGTCTGGACGATCGCATCGGGTCGATCCGGACTGGCAAGCAGGCCGACCTCGTGATGATCGATCTCAACTCGCCGACATTGCGCCCGGTCTACGACCCGATTTCGCAATTCGTCTACGCTGTAAGGCGGAGTGACATTTCAGATGTGTGGATTGGCGGAAAACATGTTGTCCACCGGCAACGATTAGTCGATCCAGCGGCTCGTAACGCCCTCTCGGAAGTAGTCGGTCGTATACCCGTGTGGCAGAATCGAATCAGTGATGCAGGTCACTAAGACTCTCTGGTATCTAATTCCACGGTCTGGACTACCGGGTCGATTAGGCAAATCAGGAATCCCTTCTAAGAGGAGAAACATGAATAAACCGGTCAAATTGGCATACGTCATTGCCACTGCCGTGTTTGCGTCAGGTACCACGACAGCACTGGTAGCCCAGGAACTCGTCGAGCCCGTTGGCAGCTACGTAAGCAGCCCTGACAAAAAGGTAGTGGTCAATCCATTTGGAAATTGCTGGCGGTCGGGGTTCTTCAATGCTTCCGAAGCCGTGAAGGGCTGTGACGACGACCTGCTGCCGAAGGCGCCTCCGCCGCCGGCACCCGTGCCGCCGCCGCAGATCG
>JBGSTN010000829.1:0-2217 GCA_041736455.1 Burkholderiaceae bacterium
GCCATCGCGCCGCCTCAATCGGCAGGCGCGAGCAGGCGCTGCGTGAACGCGAGCGCGGCAGGCGAAAGCGGCGTATCGCTGCGCGTCACGATGCCCAGCCGGCGTTCGATCACGAGGCCTCGAACCGGCACCTCCACCACATCGGTCTGGCCCTCCAGGCCTGAGCGACTGACGAACGCGAGATAGCCCGTCGTGGCCACCATGCGCAGGATGGCCGGTATCGATCGCAGTTCCATCACCACGTTCATCTGGACGCCGGCGGCGCGCAAGGCCGTGTCGATGATCTGGCGAATCGCGCTGCCGGCTTCGAAACCGACGTAGGCATGCCCTCCCAACGCCTGCTCGAGTTGCTCGATGCGGAGCTTTCGTGTCAGCGGGTGATCGCGCCTGGCCACCAGCACCACACGGTCGGTCAGCAGCTCGCGCACGTGCAGGTCGTTGGCCTGCACCGGCAGCGTGACGACGCCCAGCTCCAGCTGTCCGCTGGCCACATCGCGAGCGATTTCGCGGCTGCCCGCTTCCTTCAGATGGAAGCGGATCTCCGGATGTTCGGTCTGGAACGACGCAATCGCGTTGGGCAGGACGAACGACACGGCGGTGGCACCGCCTCCGATGCGCACGATTCCCGCGTCCAGGTTCAGGTGGGCGCGCACGGTTTCACGCAGGCCGTCGTACCGGCCCACCAGGATGCGGGCCTCGGCCTCCACCAGTCGGCCGACCGCGGTGAGTTCGACCCCTTTGCGGGAGCGCACCAGCAAAGACGCGCCGAAGTGGTCCTCGAGCTGCTGCAGCCTGCGCGAGAGCGCCGGTTGCGAGATACCGATCCGCTCGGCGGCAACCGTGATCGAACCATCGTCGGCGACAGCGAGGAGAGAGCGCGACAGCGAAAGGTCCATGACGGCAGCAGGTCCATGTGAGCAAGATTCAAACATGCACAGTTTGCATGCAAACAATGCAAAAATACCATTTTACGCATCGATCGGCATTTGTTACCTTGCGGGCTTACCGCTTGCAGTCATCAGCGTCAGACACCGAAAAAAAATCGCAGAGGTCTCTCCCATGCTTAAAGCCTACCGAGCTCACATTGCAGAACGCGCCACGCAGGGCATCCCGCCGTTGCCCCTGGACGCCACGCAGACCGAGAGCCTCGTGGAACTTCTCAAGGCGCCGCCGAAGGGCGAAGAAGAAGCCCTGATGCACATGTTGACCAACTGCGTGCCGCCCGGGGTCGACCAGGCTGCCTACGTCAAGGCCGCATTCCTGGCCGATGTCGCCAACGAGAGGGCTGCGAGCCCGCTGATCACGCCGGCGCGCGCCGTCGAGATTCTCGGCACGATGCTCGGCGGGTACAACGTCGGTCCTCTGATCGACCTGCTCGATCATCCGAAGCTCGCCGAACTCGCCGCCCGGAAACTCAAGCACACGCTGCTCGTGTTCGATGCGTTCCACGATATCGAGGAGAAGTCGAAGGCCGGCAACGCTGCCGCCAAGTCGGTCATCCAGTCATGGGCCGATGCCGAATGGTTCAAGGCTCGCAAGCCGCTTCCCCAGTCGATCACGCTCACCGTGTTCAAGGTGACCGGCGAAACCAATACCGACGATCTGTCGCCGGCGCAGGATGCCTGGTCTCGTCCGGACATCCCCCTCCACTATCTCGCCATGTTGAAGAACCCGCGTGATGGCATCACCAACGGTCCGCGGCAGATCGAGGATCTGAAAAGCAAGGGCAATCCGATCGTCTATGTCGGCGACGTCGTCGGTACCGGCTCGTCACGCAAGAGCGCGACGAATTCGATTCTCTGGGCGATCGGCGACGACATTCCCCATGTGCCGAACAAGCGGCAGGGCGGTTTCGTCATCGGCAACAAGATCGCGCCCATCTTCTTCAACACGCTCGAAGACTCCGGTGCATTGCCGATCGAATGTGACGTCGACAAGCTCGAGATGGGCGACGAAATCGTCCTCGATCCCTTCGCCGGGCGTATCACCGACAAGAGCGGCAACGTCCTCGCGACGTTCAAGCTCAAGACGGACGTGCTCTACGATGAAATGCAGGCCGGCGGCCGCATTCCGTTGATCATCGGTCGCACGCTCACGTTGAAGGCGCGTGATCTGCTCGGCCTGCCGCCCAGCGACGTGTTCCGCAAGCCCGAAGGCGGGTCGGACAGCAAGGCCGGCTTCACGCTGGCGCAGAAGATCGTCGGCAAGGCCTGCGGC
>JBGSTN010001013.1:0-2535 GCA_041736455.1 Burkholderiaceae bacterium
ATCGTGATCGTCAGCGGCGTGCTGGTGGCGAAGACCACATCGCACGGCACGTTCAGCCCGCACCAGCTCGCGCGCAGTCCGTACAGCGCGAACGCGATGAGGCGCATCGCCACGCCCATGTGGTTGGTCAGCGACACCGGCAGGTAGATGACGTCGAAACCCCGGGTGAGCGTCACCTTGCGCCGGCGCATGCTCGCAGCGACGCCATAGCCAGACGTCACCATCGTCACTTCGTGGCCCTTCTCGACGAGGCGCATCGCCATCTCGTACGAACGCGTGCCGCCGGCCTGCTCGGGCGTGAAGAAATACTGGTGGAAATAGAGAATCTTCATCGCTGCGTTCGCGTTCGCAGGCCCTCGGAAACACCGGGCGATGCGAATCCCTCTCCTCTAAGTTCTTGACGCTAACGACAATCGGAAACCGCGGCACGGAACTCCATCACTTTCGACGGGTGTCCTCGAGCCGCCCGCTGCCGGTACATTCGCGGTGGATGCTCATCTGCGCGAGCACGCCACCCCATTCGTGGACCAGCAGGTAGGGACGAATCGTTTCCGGCGCAGGCGCGCCGTAGACGGCTCCTGGAAAACAACGTTCGAACCAGCGCATCGATCGGGTCAGGTGCGAGTCGCTGGTCACGACCACGAGACGCTTCCAGCCGCGCGCGATCGCCTCGATCGACCAGGCGCTCGCCTCGCCCACGGTGGAATCCGGGTCGGCCCACAGGCAGACGACCTCGTACGACAGGCCGGGTTTGTTGCACATCGACCGCACGGCCACCGGCACTTCGGGCGGATCGGTCCACTCGTCGCCGCCCATGCTGAGCGCGAGCACCGGCGCAATGCCGTCGTTCATGAGCTCGAGCGCCGTTTCCAGGCGTTCCCCCTGCCCGCCCGCCATCACCACCACCACATCGGCACGATCCGGAATCGAGGGTGCCGGGCTGATGAAGAGCCGCCAGGTCAGCAGCACGAACACGACGGTCGACACGGCGCCCAGCGCGAGCAGGCCATTCAGCACACGACGAAACCGGGAACGGACCGGACGGGCCGGGGGCCGTGTCGAACCCGGTGTGAAGGACGGCGAGGCGGCAGGCATCGATCGGTTCCGCCGGCTACCGCCGGTAATGCCATTCGCCATAGAGGCCCAGCGCGAACCACATCGGCATCCAGGTGAAGAACGCGGAATACAGGCACATCACCAGGACCGCCGACAACATCATCAACCGGAACAGCCCATAACGCCTGCTTGCATACAGCGACGGGCCGTTGGAGCGGCGCGGGGTGACGATCTCGAGGTACATGTAGAAGACCGCGGCAGCGAAGATGGCCGTACCGAAGAAGCCCAGATGGGTCAGCAGCGCCAGCAACGAGTGGACATAGGTGCCCTCGCCGGTCGTCAGAATATCGACCTGCGTATTGCCGAAGATCGGGCTGAATTCGAGATGGCGGATGAAATTCTCCTCGAAGATCTCGCTGCGAGACTCGACCGAACTCACCTCGCCGGTGCCGAACCCCGAGATACGGAGCATGCTGGTATCGATGTTGAATGCCTTGATCGCGGCGAAGCCGGCAATGGCGAGCATGGTCCCGGCGATCAGCGACCCGAACAGGATGCGCATGCCCAGCGGCCCGAAGATCACCTTCGTCACCTCGATGCTCTGGTAGCCGCGCTGCCCGCCCGACATCATCGTCACATGGTTGACGATGAAGACGAAGATGAACCCGGCCGACGCGACCAGGCCGGAATTGCTGCCGACGACCTGTGACATCAGCCCCGCGAAGCCGCCCATCGCGAGAATGAGCGGAATGATCAGCGCGGACGACGTGACGCCGATGCGCTTGAACGACGCGAACAGGATCGTCGCCAGCGAAACGACCAGCATGATCTGCATCGACGCGAGCGCGCCGGCCCGTTGATAGTGCCCCTCCTGGTCCTCGATCAGCAGCACGTCCGATCGGGCGGTGCCCAGGTGCGTCTGCAACGCCTCCCAGTTCAGGAACAGCACCAGCACGAAATAGAGCAGCCCCGTCACCACGACGATCTGCCCCGTGCTGATGCGAAACCGGAGATCGTAGAGGTTGGCGAGCGCATGCCCGCACATCAGGCCGAGCCCCGCGCCGAAGATCACGCCGCCACTGGTGCCCACCAGGACCTGCTTGGTCTGTTCGATATCGCCGGACTCGAAGAAATACTTGATCCCGAAATAGGCGAAGAACGCGATGAACAACTGCGTGGACCGCCGGATCCGGATCAGCCACGCCAGCTCACCGGTCAGCGTGATCATCGCCCCGAAGCAGAGAATCGCGAACAGCAGGTACAGGTAGCCACTGCCCGAACCGAGCTTGCCCACGTTCGACGAGACGAACAGCGACACGCCGAACAGAATGCCGTATGAACAGACTAATCTCAGCGCGAGCATCGCGGCGGCCCGTATTGGTTGAAGACACCCGAAAGCGTGCAGACCTCGATCATATCGCGCCGCGGGGGCAGCGCGCAGCGACCGGCGTCGTGCCGACCACGGCGGTCACGGTGGTC
>JBGSTN010000961.1:0-6534 GCA_041736455.1 Burkholderiaceae bacterium
TCCGGCGACGCGCGCCTGCCCGGTGCGGATCGGCTTCGGTCCCCGCAACCAGACGTTGCGCAGTCCCTTCTTCAACAGCACCGTACTCAGTGTGCCGGTGGAGGCGCCCAGCAACTTGTCGGCCAGGGCTCGATCATTCGATGTCATCGGCGGTTTCCAGGTTGGGTCGGGCAATGGCGGTCGCCCATGGCAGAGCAGGCATGCCTGGCGAGGCGAGAATGGTCACGACAGGGTAAAAAAATGATAGCAGGCGGGTTCGTCGATCGCGACGCTGCCTGTTCCGGATGATCCGAAAGTGACGCTGCGCGAAGTTCCGCCCGGCCGCTTTGCCGTTCTGCAGTTTTCAGGCAGTGCGAGGCCCGAGGATGTTCAGAAGTAGAAATTGAACACGATGCCGAGATGGTCGCCTCTGGCCGTCGGATCGTCGCTCTTCGGCCTGTATCGCTCGAACACGGCGCGTCCCTTGAGACCGAGGCTGGGTGTGAACCGGTATTCGACTTCCAGCACCGGACTGTAGGCCGTGTGGAAATCGATATCGAGACCCCTGCCCGCACCATCGCCGTACAGTTCGGGATTCATCGCGACACGCAAACCCCCGCCGACACGCCAATGCTGATCGAGCCAGACATGGGCGAGCGTTTCGATCGGAAACCGTTCGAACGTGACCGACCCGTTGCGAGCCGACACACTGTCGAAGTGATATCCGCCCGTCACGGCCAGCGTTGCGATCCGGGACAGCCGGAACTCGGCCCCCACATGGACCTGGACCTCACCACCCCCGCGAATCGAGTAGCTGTCGCCGTTCGTGTATTCGACCTCGGTGAGACGATCACCGCCGCCTGTCAGGCCGATTCCGACGATGCCGCGCACGACGCGTTCGCCCTGCCGGAAAATTCGCTGGTCTTCGTACTGGACGGTCTGTGCCGCGACGGGTGCTGCGGTCGCCAGCAACACGGCAAGTGCCGCCGCCGGCGCAAATCTGATCGGTAGAGCTGGATACATGACATCGACCCTGCGGAGAAAGGCGCTCCAGACAGAATACCCCACCGGAACCGCGCCGGACCATGCCGCCGATATGCCGATCCTGGCACTCCGAAGCGGAACACCCGGTGTGGCTCGGCCACTTCACTCGACGCAGCTACCTATAATCGGAAACCTTATCCGGATGAGACCATCGTGACGAGAATCCCCGGTACACGCTTTCTGCATTCGCCCGGACCCACGCATCTGCCCGACGAGGTGCTGGACGCGATGCACCGCCAGTCGATGGATCTGGGCGATCCCCGAGTGGCCGAAATCATCGCCGAATGCGAGGCGGGATTGAAAGCGATGCTGGGAACCGATGACGACGTCTATCTCTATGCGTGCAATGGTCACGGCGTCTGGGAAGCCGCCGCGGTCAACCTGCTTGCGCCCGGCAAGTCCGCGCTGGTCGCGGGCATCGGACACTTCTCGGAATCCTGGGCGGTGCAGACCGAGGCGCTGGGTCGCCGGGTCGTGCGCACACCGATCCGCTCCGGGCTGCCAATCGACGCGGCCGCCATCGAAACCGCGTTGCGTGACGACGTGCGCCACGACATTGCCGCCGTGTTCTTCGTGCATACGGATACGGCGAGCAGCATCACCAGTGATCTGCGGCAGGCGCGCGCGGCCATCGATGCCGCGGAGCATCCGGCATTGCTGGTCGCCGACGTCGTCGCATCGCTGGCCGCAACACCGTTCTCGATGCGCGACCTCGGTGTCGATGTAGCCGTCGGCGGATCGCAGAAAGGTCTGATGATGCCGCCCGGTCTGGGTTTCATCGGGGTCAATCGACGCGCCGATGCCGTATCGCTGGCCAACCCCACGCCGCGCTTCTACTGGGACTGGCGACTGCGCCGCAGCGAGTTGAATTACCGCAAGTTCTGTGGCACCGCCCCCCTGCAGCTGTTGATGGGCATGCGCGCAGCGTTGCGCCTGCTCGACGCCGAGGGAATGACCCATGTATTCGCGCGCCATCGCCGCCTCGCGCATGCCGTCCAGGTGGCGGTCGAATGCTGGCGAGAAGGCGGGGCGCTCGACTTCTATTGCCAGGAACCGGCAGCGCGCTCGGTATCGGTCACGGCCATCGCGATGCGCGAAGGATACGATCCGGAAGCGATCCGGCGCACGGCCCGCGAGCGTTTCCAGGTGGCTCTGGCGGGTGGGTTGGGCATGCTGACGGGACGGGTGTTTCGTATCGGCCACCTGGGCGACCTCAACGACGCGATGATTCTGGGCTGCCTGGCCGGCGTGCAAGCCGCTCTCGAAGTCAATCGCGTGCCGCACGGACACGGTGCCCTCGACCGGGCCACGGCGAGTCTCGTGGCGAATTGAAGGGAATGTCCGAGTCGACAGGGATGACATCGCCAGCGACGCCGGTAAAATCCGTCGCGTGATCCTGCATCGCGTGATCCGCATTCGTTCCACCGGAAGTCCTCATCATCATTCAAGCCGACGAAGCCCTGCAGCGACTCAAGGACGGCAATCACCGTTTCCTCTCCGAGATCGGTGGCGATGCCACGAACACGAGTCGTGCGCGCCGCAATGCGCTGGTCGACGATCAGGCGCCCTTCGCGATCATCCTCGGCTGCTCCGATTCGCGCGTGCCTGCCGAAATCGTCTTCGACCAGGGTCTCGGTGATCTGTTCGTGATCCGGGTCGCCGGCAACATCGTCGCCCCCTCCCAGGTGGGCAGCGTGGAATTCGCCGCGCAACGCTTCGGGACGCGTCTGGTGGTGGTACTGGGTCACTCCAACTGCGGCGCGGTCGTCGCCACATTGGAAGACATCGAGCAACCGGGTAATCGCCGTTCGCGCGATCTTCACTCCATCGTCGATCGGATCCGGCCGTCGGTGCAGGCGGTGGTCGACGCGCATCCGACGAGGTCCGTCAAGGAGCTGGTCGCGCCAGCCGTGCGTGCGAACATCCGCGCATCGACCAACCACCTGCGCCATGGTTCGCAACTGCTCGAAGAACTGATCGCCCGCGAAGGCTTGCGCGTGGTCGGCGCGGAATATTCGCTGGCGACAGGCACCGTCGACTTCTTCGACGGCGCCGACTGAGCGCAACCGGCAGTCGGCGACGCTCAGTCGCTCGGTGCCGAGCCGGTCGCCGGACGCATGGGGGCGGCGACCTCGCGACGGATCAGTTTCTGACTCAGCACGGTCAACGAAATCAGCACGATGCCGACCAGGTCGGTGTACAGGCCGGGTTTGATCAACACAAGGGCGCCCGCAATCAACAGCAAACGTTCCCAGGGCCGCGCGGCGCCGAACAGAAACCAGCCATGCAGCGCACCCGCCAGGCAGACAACGCCGATCGAGGCGGTGATGCTGGTCTGGATGATCTCCAGCGGCCCGCCGATCAGCAGCAACGACGGCCCGTAGACGAACATGAACGGGATGATGTAGCCGGTCAGGCCGAGCTTCACGGCTGCCCAACTGGTATCCATCAGGCTCGCACGCGACAGTCCGTTCGCCGCATAGACGGCGAGCGCAACGGGTGGGGTAATGGCCGACAGGACCGCGAAATAGAGTGCGAACAGATGGGCGGCTTCGACCGGTACGCCGAGCTTGACGATGGCCGGCACCAGTAGCGCCACCTGCACGATGTAGGCGGGCGTGGTCGGCAATCCCATGCCAAGGACGATGCCCGCGATCATCATGAACAACAGTGCGAGGATCAGCGAGTTCTGGGCGAGGCTCAGCACGAATCCGGTGAAACTCAGGCCCAGCCCGGTCAGGGTGATCGTGCCGATCACGAGTCCGGCACACGCGCAGGCCAGTGCGACGACGATCGTGTTGCGTGCGCCCGCGGCCAGCGCCTCGAGAATGACCGCGGGTGTGAAGATCGTGCGCGTACTGGCGCGCAACCAGGTGGTCGGAATGACCGAAGCCGTCCCGGCAAGCGCCGAGAACGCAGCACTGCGGCCGGCCAGCAAGGTGACGATGATCACGACCAGCGGCAGGAACAGATGACCGCGCTCGCGCAGCACCTGCCCGACACGCGGCAGATCCGGTTTCGGCAGACCCTTGAGTCCCGTCCGCCGCGCTTCGAAGTGCACGGCCATGAAGACCGCCAGGTAGTAGAGCAACGCCGGCAGGATCGCATAGCTGGCGACCTTCAGGTAGCTGGTGCCCAGGAATTCGGCCATCACGAAGGCGGCTGCCCCCATGATCGGCGGCATCAACTGCCCACCCGTCGACGCGACCGCCTCGACCGCGCCGGCAAACGCCGGACGATAGCCCGAACGCATCATCAACGGGATCGTGAAGGTACCTGTGGTCATCACGTTGGCGACCGCGCTGCCCGAGACGGTGCCGAACAACGAACTGGTGATCACGGCGACCTTCGCCGGACCGCCGGCGGTGTGGCCCGCCAGCGCGAGCGCGAAATCCATGAAGAGCTGCCCGGCACCACTGCGCTCGACGAAGGCGCCGAACAGGATGAACAGCATCACGTACGTCGCCGACACATAGAGCGGAATGCCGAAGATGCCTTCGGTCGTCAGGTAGAGTTGATCGAGCATGATGCCGATCGACTGGTTGCCCGCGGTCAATCCATAGACGAGAAAAGCGAGCGCCGTGACCGGCAGCGCCAGGCCGGTCGCGCGCCGCGACGCCTTGATGATCACGACGATCAGCGCACCGCCGAAGACATAGTCGAGAAGCAGTGGATCATCGACGTAGTACATCCGATTCTGGACGTACTCGAGATTGAAACTCGGGTAGAGCGCTGCCACGACGCCGACGATCGCCAGCACGATGCCGGAGATGCCAGGGGTGTTGCGCCCGAAACCCGTACCAAGCGTCAGACAGGCGATGACGAGCGCGAACGCCAGGTGCAGTCCGCGCATCACATAGGCGTCCGGCGGCCCGACGAACGCCACCCACAGGTGGAAGACCGACATCGCCACCGCCACGACGGTCACCAGACGGACGAGATATCCGGTCGGTCCAGACACGGCCTTCCCCTGATCGATCGATGCAGCCCGAACCTACAGGACGCCTTTTTCCTTGAAGAACTTCTCGGCGCCCTTGTGCAGGGGAACGCCGGTGTCGGCGGCCATCGCCTGCGGTGTGGTGTCGGCCATCGCGTTGGCGATCGCGACCAGGTCCGCACGATTGGCCATCATCGCGTCGAGTATGTTGTAGACGACGTCGGTACCGAGGTCGCAGCGCGCGATCAGATGCGTGGCATAGCCGATCGCCTGGACATCCTTGTCCTGTTTCGGATACATGCCGGCACGGATCTTGAGCTTCGCATAGCCGGGATTGAGCTGACGCATCTTCTCGAACATGTCGTCCGGTACATCGATCAGCTTGATATCGCGGGCCGAAGCGAGATCCATGATCGACGAAGCCGGTACCGTCGTGCCCAGCGTGAAGAGTTGCGCATTGTTGTCCTTCATCAGTGACACCGCGTCCGTGTAAGACACATGGCTGACACGCGCCGCATCGGCGTACTTCAGCCCATACGCTTCCAGCAGTTGCGCACTGATGAACTCGGCCGTATTGCCTTTCGGCTGCACGGCGATCGGCTTGCCCTTGACGTCCGCGAACGACGAGATACCGGCGTCGGCGTTGGCAACGATCTGGAAATACTGCGGGTAGAGCGTCGCGACGTTGCAGACGTTGGTCGTCTTCTCGGTGAACGGTGGTCTGCCCGCGACGCCATCGACGGTCGATATCGAGTTGCCGAAACCGAGATCGGCCTTGCCGGCCTGAAGCGCCTTGACGTTCGCAATGCCCGCTCCCGGCAGGACCTGAACCGTCACACCCTTGGCGCTCGACATGTTGGCGATCGCCCCGCCCAGCGGATACCACGAGCCACCTTGCGGGCCCGTCATCAACTTCACCTGCTGCGCGAACGCGCTACCGCTCAGCGAAGCCGCGGCAACGAAGAGTCCTGCGATCACGGTATTGAAACAGCCTTTACTCGTCATGATGTCTCCTGCGTATTCATGTCAAAGAAATCGACCCACGCGGTCTTTGCCGCGCGTTGATGGGGCGATCATGGCACAGATGACGCTTTGCGGCCAAAGCAGCGTGCCGGGAAGCAGGCTTGTTCATGCCATTGCCCGTCGATCGCACGGCAGGAGACGTCTCGAACGGTCCGAATGACCGCCTGCGACCGGCCTTCTCGACGTTTCTCCGGGCGCGGATTCGCGCTATCTTCCCGACAAGCCCTTTCTTGTATTCGCGAGCCGGATCGGCAGCGCTTCAGCAGGGTAACTTCGATCCGGCACGACCTCGTGAATCACTTTTGCGTTGCCGCGACGACTGACCGTGGCGCGTCTGAACTTGGCTTACCTATTCTCGTCGACATGATCCCTACTCGGGCAGAACCCGCAACAGCAGACGCGATGGTCGAACCATCTGCGCTGTCTGCACGTGCGCAGCGAGGGAATGCATGAACGATCCTTCCGGCGCGCTCGGCAGTGAACGATCGGCAGTGCCGGCGCCGCGTGCCAACGGGGATGGCGCCCTGGCTGCCGACGTGGCGGCGGAGGTC
>JBGSTN010000986.1:0-4011 GCA_041736455.1 Burkholderiaceae bacterium
TCCGGCGACCCTGCGGGGCTGCGCCGGCTCGGGAGCGCCACGGTGCTGCATGTTGTCGCTGCCGCTGCTGCGAAAGAACGAGACCGCCTGTTGCAGTTGTCCGGCCTGGCCGGACAACTCTTCGGACGTGGCGGCCAGTTCTTCCGAGGCCGACGCGTTCTGCTGCGTGGCCTTGGACAGCTGCCCCATCGCGCCGCCGATCTGCGTGACCGACTGGCTCTGTTCGCTGGAGGCTGCCGCGATTTCCTGCACCAGCTCCGACGTGCGCTGGATCGACGGCACGATCTCGTCGAGCAGCTTGCCCGCTCGCTCTGCCGTGGACACGCTGTTGCCGGCGAGATCACCGATCTCCTTGGCGGCTTCCTGGCTGCGTTCGGCCAGCTTGCGCACCTCGGCCGCCACCACGGCGAATCCCTTGCCATGCTCGCCGGCGCGTGCCGCTTCGATCGCCGCGTTCAGCGCCAGCAGGTTGGTCTGGTACGCGATGTCGTCGACGATGCTGATCTTGGCCGCGATCTGCTTCATCGCACTCACCGTCATCGTCACCGCCTGACCGCCGTCACCGGCTTCCTTGCTGGCCTTGGTCGCCATGGTGTCGGTGACGCGCGCGTTGTCGCTGTTCTGCGAGATCGACGCCGACATCAGTTCGATGGAGGCCGTGGTCTCTTCGACCGACGAGGCCTGCTCGCTCGCCGACTGCGACAGGCTCTGCGCCGTGGCGCTGACCTGGTTGGCGGCACCCATCAGCGCATCGGCAGCAGAGCGCACTTCGTCCATCACGCTGCTCAGCTTCGCACCGGTTGCATTCGCATCGTCCTGGACCTGCTTGAAGACGCCCGCATAGTCGCGCTCGATGCGTTGGCTCAGGTCGCCGTTGGACAGTGCACTGAACACCCTGCCGACCTCCTCGAAAGCTCCGCTGGTGACATCGAGGAGGGAATTGATACCGGCGCACAGTGCCTCCGGCGCACCCTTCTTGCCCTCCATCGGAATGCGCTGACCCAGGTCGCCTTCTTTCGCGGCAGAGGCCACGGCCTGCGCCTGCTCGACGACGGTGGCCAGCATCTGGGCCGCTTTCACCTGCTCGGTCACGTCGGTGGCGTACTTGACGACCTTGAACGGTCTGCCATTCAGATCCATGATCGGGTTGTATGAAGCCTGGATCCAGACTTCCTGACCCCCCTTGCCGATGCGCATGTACTGGCCGGCATCGAACTCGCCGCGACCCAGGCGTTCCCAGAACTCGCGGTAGGCCGGCTTGGAACGATCGACCGGGTTCACGAACAGGCTGTGATGGCGCCCCTTGATCTCGTTCAGGGTGTAACCCAGCGCGCTCAGGAAATTCTCGTTGGCGCTCAGCACGTTACCGTCCATGCCGAATTCGATGACCGCCTGCGCCTTGCCGATCGCCTCGATCTGGCCGCTCCAGTCTGCCGCCTGCAATCGGGCCGCCGTGATGTCGGTGGCGTACTTGACGACCTTGAACGGCTTGCCTTTCAGATCGAAGATCGGGTTGTAGGAAGCCTGGATCCAGATCTCCTTGCCGCCCTTGCCGATGCGCTTGTATTGCCCGGCGTCGTATTCGCCGCGCCCGAGCTTGTCCCAGAACAATCGGTACTCCGGGCTGCTGCGATAGGCGGGATCGACGAAGATGCTGTGATGCTGACCCTTGACTTCGGCCAACGAATAACCCAGGACGTTCAGGAAGTTCTCGTTCGCCTTGAGCACCTTGCCGTCGAGATCGAACTCGATGACCGCCTGCGATTTGCCGATGGCGTCGATCTGGCCACTCCAGTCGGCCGCCTGCAGGCGTGCTGCGGTCACGTCGGTAGCGACCTTGACGACCTTGACGACGCGGCCCGAATGGTCCTTGACCGGTGCATAGGTGGCCTGGATCCAGACTTCCTTGCCGCCCTTGCCGATCCGGCGGAACACATCGGCCTGGCTTTGTCCGGCATTCAGCGCAGCCCAGAAGACCCTGTAGTCATTCGTCTGCGCGTATTCGGGATCGACGAAGACGCGATGATGGCGCCCGACGATCTCCTCATGCGCATAGTCGAGCAGACGACAGAAATTGGTGTTGGCCTTGAGCACGACTCCGTCGGTATCGAACTCGATGAAGGCGAATCCCGCATCGATCGCCGACAGGATTCCCATGGCATCCGCTTTGAGCGCCCGATGTTCCTGGTCGAGTGCGGCGTGTTCCTTCTCGATCGCCGCGCGACGGGTCTCGGTTTCGATCAGCGCGGCCTCGCCCCGATTCAGTTCCTGGGACAGTCGCGTCAACTCGTTACCCGCGAATAGACGGGCCATCAAGCTCGGAGTTTCCTGGTTCATTGCATGTGTCCTAGATGAGTGACGCTTTCATTGGTGGTGTTTCGAACGGACGGCGCTGGCGTCTGGGTCTGCAGACGAGCCGGGGGATGAGCCGCCAATTGCCCGAGCGACGTCACGTCGAAGATCAGTGCGACTTCACCGCTGCCGAGAATGGAGGAACCCGACATGCCGCGCAGGCTGCGGAACATCCGGCCGAGCGGCTTGATCACGGTCTGGTGCTGGCCGAGCAGTTGATCGACCACCACCCCGTACCGAAGTGCGCCCGACCGGATCACAACGATACTCACGCGCTCGGGCCGAGGCTCGGCGCCCATCGAATCCAGTGCATAAAGCCTGCGCAGGTCGACCACGGGCAACACCTGGCCGCGCAGTTCGACCACGCCGCGCCCGTTTGCGTCCATCGAGGTCGACGCCGGCCGGTTCTCGATCACCTCGGCCACTGCGTCGAGCGGGAAGATGAAGCGCGAGGCGCCCACCCCGACCAGGAAACCGTCGATGATCGCCAGCGTGAGCGGCAGGCGGATTTCGATCGTCGACCCGACTCGCTCTTCGCTCGAGAGTTGCACGGAGCCGCGCAGCGCTTCGATGTTGCGGCGGACCACGTCCATGCCGACGCCCCGGCCGCTGAGATTGGTGACTTTCTCGGCCGTCGAAAATCCGGGTTCGAAGATCAGCCCGAGGATCTCGGCATCCGATGGCACGACCCCCAGCTCCACGAGCCCGCGTTCCCAGGCGCGATCGAGCACCTTGTCGCGTAGCACGCCGCGGCCGTCGTCGATGACCCGGATCACGATGCTGCCTGACTCGTGGCAGGCCATCAGCGTGAGCCGGCCCTGTTCGGGCTTGCCCGCCGCAATGCGTTCCTCGGGCGTTTCGAGCCCGTGATCCAGTGCATTGCGCACGAGATGCATGAGCGGGTCGGCAATACGCTCGACCACCGACTTGTCGAGTTCGGTGTCGCCGCCCTGGATCTCCAGCTGCACGTTCTTGCCCAGTTCGGCCGAGGTGTCGCGCACCACGCGGCGCAGACGCGAGAAAGTCTCGCCGATCGGCACCATGCGCAACTGCAGGGTGCCATTGCGGACCTCCTCGATCAGTCGGCCGATCTGTTCGTTGGCCTCGATCAACGAGCCCTGGCGCGTCGCGCGGGCGAGCAGCGCCGCGCCGGCTCCCGCGATCACGAGTTCACCCAGCAGGTTGATCACCGTGTCCAGTCGATCGGCCTGCACGCGAATGAAACGCTGATCGTCTATCGCGGTGACGACGCTCTCGCGGGCCTTGCCGGCGGTCGGTGCGGCCTTCGGCGCAACCACGACGGTTCGATGTTCGTCGGTCCCCTCGACCACCGGCGCTTTCGGCGGCGTGATCCGCAACGTGCAATCTTCCCGAACGAAACTGAATGCGGATTCGATAGCGCCTTGCAGCGCGGTCGTCGCCAGATCGAATTCGAAACCGAGATGACAGCTTTCCGGATTCAGTGCCTCGAGCCCTGGCACGGCGGAGTGGTCGCAGTCGATGTGCGTGATGTCGCCCATGCCGCGCACGTAGTTCAGCACAGCCAGTGGATCCATGCCGTTGCGGAACGTATCGGCCAGAAAGGCGACGGATACGTGCCAGGTCCGTTGGCCGCCGTATGCGTCCCCAACCGCCGCCGCCGGGCCGTCGGGCGCGCCC
>JBGSTN010001014.1:0-1646 GCA_041736455.1 Burkholderiaceae bacterium
GATCTGGCGGTCGGGCGCTAGTCGGGGTCGCATTGCGCGAATCGTTACCAGTCCGGGTCCGGCGTGAAGCGCGGCCCGAACTGCTCGGCGAATTTGGTGAGCCGCGCACGAATCGCCGCAGCACCACGCGCTCGCGCGTAATGCATCAGGCCGCCGCGAAACGGCGCGAAGCCGGCCCCGAAAACCATCGCTGCGTCGAGGGTGTCGGCGTCGATGATCACTTCACACCGCAGCGCCTGCATGCAGGCATTGAGCGACGGCAATACCAGGCGGTCGCACAACTCATCGTCGTCTGGCGAAATCATCGCGCCGGCGACATCGGGCGTGATTCCGCCATCGGACCGCGGTTCGTCTTTCTCCCAGCGATACAATCGGGCGCCGGTCTTCTGGCCGAGCTTGCCGTACTTCACCGCCTGGCGCTGCCATGAGGGTGCCGCCGGCCAGCACCAGATCGGCATCAGCATCGCAAATCGCCTGCCATCCGGCGTCCAGCGAGTGCATGCCCGAACCGCAATTGAGCTGTACCGTATAAGCGTCCGTTTCGACATCCAGGCCGAGCCGCAGTGCCGCTACGCGGGCCGGATTGGCCTCGTCGCCGATCACGTTCACGCACCCGAGGATGACACGGTCGAAATCGCCTCTGCCCAGCCCCGTGCGAAGGAGCAGAGGGCGGCCACACTGCACGGTCAGATCGACCGGTGATGAACGGTCCGGGGGCGCCGCGTAGCTTGAGGAACGGCGTGCGGGCGCCATCGACCACGTGCACCGCCCTCGTTTTCATCGGTCGTTGCTCGTGGCAGTGGTCCCGCGCTCGTGGCTGCCTCCGATTTCATCGCGATCGCCATCGCTTGCCCGATCACCGACACCTTTCAAATCACCAGGAGCGCCGCCGTTTGTCTGGCTACCAAGTTTGACGTCGTCTCGCGCCGCGGCACCATGTCGACGGGTGGCTCGACCGAGATTGTCCGGCTGTCGACGAGGTCCGCCCACCACCTCGTCGGGCGCGAAGTCGTCGACGGCAATTACGCGCGCGACGGCCTCGGCGACCGATTCGAGCCGTGCGAGGTCCGCGTCGTCGATGCGACCATCACGGCGCACCTGCTGCGGATCACCGCCGAGCTTGCGAACATGCTGGCGCAATGATTCTGTCGCGATCATTTCCGAGAAAGCATGATCGAGATCGGCAATCGGTTCGCCACGCTTGCCGTGGAAAAGTCCGGAGACGAGTCGGGCGCGAGTCGGTGAGGGCGCCAGGAGCAGGCGTGCGCACTCCTGCACACACGCATCATCAGCACCCCGGCTGCGACGCGGCAGCACCAGGGCGCGCAGCAACCAGGCTACCGGCCGATTCGGGAAATTCGCCAACACCTCGTCGAGTCGGCAGCCGATGGTCGCAAACGATTCCGCGGCGGCTCCGGCCAACAATGGATAGTCGGCAGCTTCGCGTCCCTCGTCGAGCCATCGTTTGCAGGCGCCCGAGAGCAGGTACAGTTCGGCGTGCACGTCACCAAGGCGAGCCGACAACATTTCACGTCGCTTGAGGGATCCACCGAGCACGAGCAGCGACGCATCGGCAACAAGGGCGAATGCGGCCGCGTGACGGCTCATCTGCCGAAAGATTGGTACGGCAAGGCCCGCGTCGGGCG
>JBGSTN010001022.1:0-5668 GCA_041736455.1 Burkholderiaceae bacterium
GCACACCGACCAGCGCCACGCCCAGGCTCAGGCATACCACGGCAAACGCGCCGGTCAACTTGGTCATGCCTGCGATCACGAAGCCTGCCGACAGCAGCAGCGTGATCACCATGGGCGACCATCGGAACGATGCGTCCGATGGCACCAGATCCGGGTCGGATCGCGCCAGCACGAGCAACAGGCCGGCACTGAAAAGCGTGGCACCGAAGACCGTCAACGGATCGTTGTTCACGGCGGCAGTGAGGAACACGAACATCGGAATCGACAGCAGGGTGAACAACGCCATCGCCATCGCTCCGGCGCGCATCCCGACCGCCCTCATCACGCTCCAGAGCGTTAAAAGCGTCAGCAGTGAAAACAGCAGATTGAGTCCGCGTCCGGCGAGTATCAGCGAGCCTGCGCTTTCGGGCAGTCCCTTGGCCAACGAGCCGGCGAGCAGGTAGTAGAGCGCCGGATGCGGCAGGTAGTTGAGCTTGCCGCTCTCGTATAGCAGACCGTCTTCGTAGTCGGGGAATCCTCGCCTGACGACGTCGGCCACCAGGCCAAGATGCGCCTGCTCGTCAGGAAAGACGCCCCACGCAAACCCGGTGATCGCGACCACCGCGACGACCGCAAGCAGGCCCATCGCGAGGAACAGGACCACGACCGGTCCCGACCCGTTCGGCGCTGACGCGCGAGCTGAACGCGTCACCGGCATTCATCCGGAACGGGCATGCGCGGTTTCGCCAGCGCAGCAACGATGAAGAAGAGGAAGTCGCCGCTCATGGTGATCAATCGGGTAAGCAGCGCACCGGTCAACAGGATGTCGTCGGCGACGATGCCGGCGCCAGCAGTCAGCAGCACCGTCTCGCGAATACCCAGGCCGGCCGGCGCACCCGGAACCAGCAATCCGGCGAGCCAGGCGGCAACGTAGATCACTACCAGCCTGACGACACTGTCAGTCGACAGACCGGCACCTGTCGTCAGCACAGCGATCACGATGACGAACACCAGGCCGGCAAGTGTCAGGAAGACGAGATACATCTGGAACGCTCTGCTCACCGACGCCGCGAAGATCCGGGCGAGCGCCCAGACCGTACCGGTCGCCGTCGAACCCGTGGCCAGGATCGCCCACGGCAGATCGATCGAGATCAGCAGGGTCAAGGCCACGGTCAACACGAACAGCGACCCGGCCGCGGCGATCAGCGCGAGTTCGGACATCGCCGACAGAACCAGCGTGGAACCCGATATGCCGGCACCCATGCCGATCGCCTGCCGGCCGACGAACTGGAACACGTTGCCCGGTACGTAGCGCGCGATCTGCGAAATCCCGTAGGCGTACAGCGCCCAGCTTCTCGTGACGAACGACTCGCGCCAGGCGAGAAGATCCCGCCAGGCCATCGCAAGCAGGACATTGGCCAATGCATAGACGATGCAGGCGACACCGATCACCAGCCAATCGGCGACGGCCAGGTCGCCGATACGGATCGCGTCGAAATGCTCGTGGATCTGCAACGCCAGAAAGATCGCCGACCCGATGGCGAGGGTCCCACCGATCAGATGAAGCAGCCTGCGCCGGTCAGGCGTCACGCGGCAATACGCGGACTGCAGAGCGCCATGGTCCACGGCAACGGTTGCCTGACTTCGAGCACGTCGAACTCGGTGGCAACCAGCGAGATGAATCGCGCCGCCGACCATTGCTGCACGTGCCCTGGCGTGTTGCCCAATCGAGAGAGATACCGGCCCCGCGACACGTTCAGGATCGACCACAGCGGCTCACGCGGTACGCTCAGCAGGACATGCCGGCCGGCGATCGCCCGCAGCACGCGCAAGGCCGCCCGCGGATCGTCGAGGTGCTCGAGTACTTCGCAGCAGACCACCAGGTCCGCGCCATCGATCCCGGGTTGCAATTCATAGGCGCTGCGCTGATGGAACATCTCGGTGGGCGCACCGATCGACGCCGCATTCTGCTGCGCGATGGCGACGATCCGGGACGAGAAATCACTGCCACGGACCGCCAGGCCCTGTTGCCACATCTTCAGTGCCCAGTAGCCCTCGCCACAACCGACCTCGTGAATGGAGGTCGGGGCGGCTCGCGCGACCAGTTCGTCGAGGGCGTTCTCGAAGCCGCTCATCATCCTGCGAACCAGTGGATTACGCGAGCCGTACTTATCGAACGTATTGCCGATGACCACGCCATCTTCGCGCAGCCCCCCGGACACCTTGATGCTCATGACGGCATGCGCCGAAATACGGCAAGTTGATTGGCGCCCAACAGGAACCTCTCGTAGTGGATGAGTTCGACCCCCGCCGCAGCCCCGATTCCGGACAAGCGCCGCCGGTCGAGCAACTGTTCGTGTTCCTCGCTGGCGTGCCTGGAAAACAACCGTAGCGCAGCGCCTGCCGAATGAACGAAGTCGAGGGTCGGGTGCGGGGTCGTCAACACCACTCTGGCGGCCGGCGACGCACACAGATACGACGCCATCCGGTAAAGGAACCGGTCGGGTTCCGGAACGTGCTCGATGACGGCGAGCAAGACGACCGTGTCGAATCGCTCGTCGGGATCCGGTGGCTGGATCGAGAACCGATAGCCGGGATGATCGCGCTGCGCCCTTTCCAGCGAGGCGAGATCGATATCGATACCCAGGTAATGGGCACGGTCGACATGTTCGGCCATCATGCCGGCACCGCAACCGTAGTCGAGCACGCGACCCCGCAGCCAGGGCCGCGCAGCCTGCAGGCGCCGGATACGAAGCAACGGCGAAAGCAATCCCTCGCGACCCTGGTCAGCCATCGACGACCTCGTGCCGGCGCAGGCGTTCGGCGTCGGCAGCGGTCGCCAGCTTGAAACGCACGTCCTCGATCAGCATCCGGTTGGCCGCCATCAGGTCTGCGATGAAGGCGATGAGAAGGGTCTGGAACCCCATGCCGAGCAGGACGGATGCGAGGATCAGCGATTGCACATGGCCGTCGCCCTCGCCCGCCAGATAAAGGCCGACGAAGCGTGCGCCTATCAATGTGCCGGCAGCGAACAGGATGGTGCCTATCGTTCCGAAGAAATAGAAAGGCCGATAGACCACGAAGATCCGCACGATCGTGACGATGCTGCGGCGAACGTACGAAGGAATGCTGCGCATCAGCCGCGAGGGCCGCAGGTCCCCGTTCACACGAATCGGAATCGAAGCGACCGACATGTTCTTCTGTCCGGCCTGGATCACGGTTTCGAGCGTATAGGTGTAGTCGTTGAACACGATCAGGCGCTGCGCCGCCGTGCGGCTCATCGCGCGGAATCCGCTGGGCGCGTCGGCAATGTCCGTACTGCTCGCGAGGCGAACCACCCAGCTCCCGAGTGCCTGCAGCCGCTTCTTGACGAACGAAAAGTGTTCCATCGTGCCGATCGGTCTGGCACCGACGACCAGATCGGCCTGACGGGCCAGGATGGGCGCCGTCAGCGCCGGAATATCCCGGGCGTCATATTGGTTGTCCGCGTCGGTATTGACGATCACGTCGGCGCCCAGTCGCAGTGCCGCATCCAATCCGCTCATGAAGGCCTGCGCGAGCCCCCGATTGCCATGATGGCGCACGACATGGTCGACCCCATGGGCATGCGCCACCGCGCTCGTGTCATCATCGCTGCCGTCGTCGATGACCAGCCATTCGACCGTGTCGAAGCCCTCCACATGACGCGGCAACGCCTGCAGCGTTATCGGCAACGTGGCGGCTTCGCGGAAGCAAGGGATCTGGATGATCAGTTTCAATGGCGCGGTATGGTTCGAGGGAGGTTCGTACGGCGATATTATTCCAGGCTGGTCACCAGAGCGCCGATTGCCCAGTCTGAGACATCGCGCATCGGATCACGGGCCTGGCATTGGCGTATCGACACGCCCTGATTGATTAACTCTACCCCCCGGGCGAAAATGACCCGATTCCGGAGATCCCCCTGAAACAAGCCGACTCGACGCAATCTTCGTTGCGGATAATCGCCGATTCGTTGGCGGGCACGCAGGCCGCGGTGCAGGCCCTTGCGAAGAGTCTCGTCATTCAGCAGACGCTCGCCGACGTCGCGGCTGCCTGCGTGAATGCCTTGCAGCAGGGGCACAAGATCCTGCTCGCGGGCAACGGCGGCAGTGCTGCCGATTGCCAACATATCGCCGCGGAACTGGTCGGTCGCTTCGCATTCGACCGGCCCGGCCTGCCAGCCATCGCGCTGACCACCGACACGTCGGCGCTGACTGCTATCGGCAACGACTACGGTTACGAGGCCGTCTTTGCCCGGCAGCTCGAAGCGCTGGGCACCACGGGTGACGTGTTCATCGGCCTGTCGACATCCGGGAATTCCGCCAACGTCCTGGCAGCGCTGCGTGCGGCGAAGAGTCGTTCGCTCGTTTGTGTCGGCCTGACCGGCGAGTCCGGCGGCAAGATGCGCGATCTCTGCGATTTCCTCCTCGACGTCCCGGTGCGCGGAACGCCGGACATCCAGGTCTGTCACATCACACTCGGCCATTTGTTGTGCGACCTGATCGAGCGCGCACTCTTTGCCCGGCCGTGACTTCGATCGTCGCAGCAGTTGTCAGCTATTTCTCGGACGGCCCGCTTCTCTCCACGACGATCCGATCGCTCGCCATCGCCGGTGAAAATGCCGATTGCCGTACCCGTCTCGTTCTCGTCGACAATGCCGAAGCAGGCGCGGATGCCGGGCGCCTCGATCTGCTTTGCAGCACATTGCGTTGCGAACTGGCGCACTTCACAGGCCTGACGATCGAATTGCTCGCCACCGGCAGCAACGGGGGCTATGGCGCCGGAAACAATGCGGCGCTCGCCAACGCCCGTGAAGACTTCGTGCTGGTCCTGAATCCCGATGTCGAGCTCGCGCCCGATGCACTTGCGAACGCTGTCGCGACGCTGGCTCGACAATCGGAGGGCGTGCTGGTCGCGCCCCGCGCGCTCGACCGTGACGGTCGCGACCTGCACCTGGGTCACGGCCATCCGACCATCCTCGCTCTCGCCGGGCGCAGCGTCGGCTGGTTGCAGCGCTTCGAGTTCGTTCGCCGCAGCATGGAGAACTACGAACTGCGGCAGTTCGACAGCGACAAGAGCCACACGCACATCGTCTGCGCCAGCGGCTGCTTCATGTTCATGCGCCGGGAGACATGGCTGGCGACCGGGGGCTTCGACCCTGCTTACTTCCTTTACTTCGAAGACTACGATCTCAGCACGCGCCTGCGCCATCTCGGCCCGATCATCTACCGGCCCGATGTCAGGATCACGCATCTGGGCGGCGATGCCTCAGGCAAAGGCTTTCGGCACACGCGCATGTTCATGACGTCGGCGGCGCGCTTCTTCTGGCAGCACGGCCTGCGCTGGTCATGATCACGCCCCTCGTTCTGGTCACCGGTGCCAACGGATTCATCGGTCAGGCATTGATTCCGCAGCTGATCGCCGCAGGGCTGCGAGTACGTGCACAGGTGCGCGGGCCGCAACAGGCGCGTCCCGGTGTCGAGTCCGCCCTGCTCGATCTTGCAGACCTTGCAGACCCTGCAGACCCTGCAGACCGTCCCGGACGTTCGCCCGCCGACGATGGGTCCGCCTGGTCGGCAGCGCTCGACGGCGTGCATTCGATCATTCACCTGGCCGGGATCGCCCATCGTTCGCCCGGAGGCGACGCCGACCTTCATGACCGGATCAACCA
>JBGSTN010001073.1:0-3046 GCA_041736455.1 Burkholderiaceae bacterium
TCGAAATGACCGGCTGCGCAGTGGTGCTCGCGGTCGGCGAACGCCTGCCAGGTGGCCGCGGCTGGCGCCTGCGATTCGAACCGCTCAACGAAGTGCCCACGCCCGATGTCGTCAACCGCCGTTTCGAGATCCTGATCCGTCGATTGCCCCACCAGTACCTCTGGGGCTACAACCGCTACAAGCGCCCTCCCGGCGTGCACGGCGATCGCAACGCCGAGCTGTTGGCGGCGGGAGCCGCCGGTTCACCGCGGCCCACGGCCCTGCAAGATGACTTCGAAGAAACAATGATCCAGGGAGCGCCGCCCAATGCGGACGTTCCGGACACTTCGGGCATTCGGGACACTTCGGACGTTCGGGACCATTGATCGAGGTGTCACCGGCTGCTTTCCATGAGTGAGTGGGGCGCCGTTCTGGCGCTGCAAGGGCTGAAGCTCGTTGCCCGATTGCCGGTGACGTTCATTCGCGCGGGTTCGTGGCCCATCGCGCTGCTCGTCTGGGCCGTTGCCGGCGGCCGGCGACGCGTCACGCTGATCAACCTCGGGCTATGCTTCCCGCAGTGGTCGCAGGCCGAACGTCGCCGTGTCGCCCTGCGACATTTCCACGCGTTCGTCGTCTCGTTCTTCGAACGGTTCATCTTCTGGTTCGACTCGCCCGACCGCATCCGGAGTCTTTGCACGATCAAGGGGCTCGAGTACGTGACCGCGTTGCGCGGCAAGCCGGTCATCGTGCTGGCACCGCATTTCGTGGGACTCGACGCGGGTGGCACCCGATTCCAGATGGAGATGCGAGTCGACTCGATGTATGCGCAGCAGAAGAACGCCACGCTGACCCGCGCGATGACCGAAGGGCGCTCGCGATTTCACGATTCCAAGATGGTGTTGCGCAACGACGGCGTGCGCGGCGCGGTACGGATCATTCGCGAAGGCATTCCGTTCTACTTCCTGCCCGACATGGATCTCGGTGCGCGCGACGCGCTCTTCGTGCCGTTCTTCGGTATTCCCGCGGCGACGGTCACGTCGATGGCGCGCCTGGCCCAGATCACCCGCGCCAAAGTGGTGCCGTGCGTGACGACGATGGTGGAAGGCGGTTACCACGTGCAGTTCTACCCGCCCTGGGATGGCTACCCGGGCGACGATCTCGAACTCGCCACCCAACGCATGAACAGTTTCATCGAGGCGCGGGTACTCGAGGCGCCCGAACAGTATCTCTGGAGCCACAAGCGCTTCAAAACCAGACCCCCTGGGGCGCCCGGCTTCTATTGATCCGCCATAATGGTTCGATGCCATTGCGATTCACCAAGATGCAAGGCGCCGGCAACGACTTCGTCGTTTTCAACGGCGTCACCCAGTCCGTGCAACTTGGCACGGCGCAGGTCCGCGCCATCGCCGATCGCCACTTCGGCATCGGCGCCGACCAGATCCTCCTGATCGAGAAGTCCACCACGCCGGGTGTCGATTTCCGGTATCGGATCTTCAATGCCGATGGTGACGAAGTCGAACACTGCGGCAACGGTGCTCGTTGCCTGCTGCGTTTCGTTCACGCGGAAGGCCTGACCGACAAGAAGCGCGTGCGTGTTCAAACGATCAACAACATCATCGAACCACGATTGCGCGACGACGGACTCGTCGAGGTCGACATGGGCCCGCCGCGTTTCATGACAGCGCAGGTGCCCTTCGATCATCAGGGACTGACACCGCGTTCGGCCGGACGAGGGCAATGGTGGCCATTGCCGCTCGGCGATCAGACACGCTGGCTCGCGGTCGCCTCGATGGGCAATCCCCATGCGATGCAGCTCGTCGACGATGTCGATGCCGCACCGGTTGCGAGCGAAGGTCCACGCATCGAACGTCACCCGCGCTTTGCGCAACGGGTCAACGCGAGCTTCATGCAGATCCTCTCGCGCGACGAGGTACGGCTGCGCGTCTGGGAACGCGGTGCCGGCGAAACACTGGCTTGTGGCACCGGCGTCTGCGCGGCGGCCGCCCTGGGCATTCATCTCGGTCTTCTCGCATCCAGCGTTCGCGTGCACACACACGGCGGTGTTCTCGTTATCGACTGGGCAGGTGGCGCCGACGACCCTGTCCTGATGACGGGCGACGCGCGAAGCGTATTCACCGGCGAAGTCGATCTCGACTCACTACCGGCCCCCATGATTTCTGCAAAAGGATCTTTCTCGACATGCACAGCATGAAGGCAAGTGCCTCCGGGCCAGGCGATGGAACCGTCGAAACCGGGCTCGCGTCCGGGCAATCCGGAACCGGACTCGCGTCCGGCCAGACGGATGCGCCACGCGCCGGCAACGAACTCGTTTCCGCAACGGGTCCGGTCCGGACCTCGGCCGACTCGGTGCGTGCCAACCGCGACGAAAGCGGTGTGCCTGCGCGTCTCGATCTCGTCGACGAAACCGAGTTGGCGGGATACCTCCTGGCGCATCCGGACTTCTTCGCGCGGCATGGTGAAGTGCTGGTCGGTGTGCGGGTCCCCGATCCCACCGCGGGTCGCGCGATCTCGTTGCACGAACGGCAGTTGTCGGTGATGCGCGAGCGGCATCGCAAGCTCGAGTTCCGGCTTGCCGAACTGGTGCGTGCGGGTCAGGAGAACGACTCGATCGCCGATCGATTGGCGGCGTTCACGCGCGACCTGCTGCTGATCCGTGCACCCGTGACGTTGCCCTCGAAGATCGAGACGACGTTGGCCGACAGCTTTCGAATTCCGCACGTTGCCGTTCGCACCTGGGATGTCGCCGAGGCCTTCGCCGGCGCGTCGTTCGTCATCACGCCCGACGCTGCGTTGCGCAGCCAGGCCGACGCGATGCAGAAGCCGTATTGCGGCCTGCGTAACGACGCGGCACCGGTGGCCTGGTTCGACGACCAGACCGCCGACGTGAGATCGGTTGCGTTGCTGCCACTGCGACGCGGCGCGGGTTCCCCGACGTTCGGCATGATCCTGCTGGGTTCATCCGATCCCGATCGTTTCCAGAGCGGCATGGGGACCTCGTTCCTCGAGCGCCTGGCCGAGGTGGCGAGCGCGGCGCTGAGCCGGCTGC
>JBGSTN010001025.1:0-2251 GCA_041736455.1 Burkholderiaceae bacterium
CCTGCCCGAAGGGGCGGTCGTGTGCCTGATGGCCACCTGTCCGCCCGATGCGGTGGTCACGATCGCCGGTCGAGTGACCCATGCTGGGCGACGATTCGTCGACTGTCCGGTGTCGGGGGGTGTCGCCGGCGCGGTTGCCGCTTCACTCACGTTGATGTCGGCGACCGATTCAGCGACCCACCAGGCTTTCCTGCCGGTGTTGAATGCGATCGGGCAGCGCATCTTCCATGTCGGCGAACAGCCCGGGCAGGGCGCCACGGTCAAGACGGTCAACCAGCTGCTCTGCGGCGTCCACATTGCCGTGGTGGCCGAAGCCTTCGCACTCGCGAAGAAGTCGGGCGTCGCGCTCGACGTCCTGCTCGACATCATGAGTGGCTCCGCCGCATCGAGCTGGATGCTCAAGGACCGCGGTCCGCGCATGCTCCAGGACGACCCTGAAGTCACCAGCGCGGTCGACATCTTCGTCAAGGATCTGGGCATCGTGCTCGAAGCCGGTCGCGACAGCAAGGTGGCCCTGCCGCTGGCCGCGACGGCGTACCAGATGTTCGTGGCCACCTCGGGCCGCGGCGACGGCAAGGCCGACGACAGCCAGGTGATCCGAAGCTATTACGCCATCAATGGCACCTGAATTTAACAAGGAGAAGTTCGTGTTGCTCGAGAACAAAGTGGCAATCATCACCGGCGGCGCCGGATTGAACGGTCTGGGATTCGCAACGGCGCGAATGATGGCGGCGCATGGTGCGCGCGTCGTCATCCTCGACCTGGAGAAGGCGGCCCCCGCCAAGGCAGCGGCCGCTCTCGGCGACACGCACCTGGGTGTGGTGGCCGATGTCACCGACAAGCCTTCGTGTGAACGCGCGGTCGCCGAGGTGGTGGCGAAGACGGGTCGGATCGACATCCTCTTCAACAATGCCGGTATCACGCAGCCGAGAAAGACCGTCGACATCACGCCGAGCGACTTCGAAGCCGTGCTCGACGTAAGCCTGCGCGGCACGCTCTACATGTCGCAGGCGGTATTGCCGCACATGCAGTCGCGTCGCCAGGGCGCGATCGTCTGCACGTCGTCCGTGTCGGCTCAGCGCGGCGGCGGCATCCTTGGCGGACCACATTATTCGGCGGCCAAGGCGGGCGTGCTGGGGCTGGCGCGAGCGATGGCCCGTGAGTTCGGCGTGCATGGCATCCGCGTCAATTGCGTGACGCCGGGCCTGATCGAGACCGACATCAATCGCGGCCTGATACCCGAGGACAAGAAGGCGGGCATCCTCGAACAGATTCCGCTCAATCGCATCGGCGAGCCGGATGATGTCGCCGGTTGCGTCGTGTTCCTGGCGAGCGACCTTGCCAAGTACTGCACGGGCGTCACGCTCGACGTCAACGGCGGCATGCTGATCCACTGACATGAAAGAAGGCAACGCTCATCCGGTTCCCGGGCAACGTCTCGCCCATGCGATCCGCTTCCTGGCGGTCGACGCGATCGTCAAGGCGAACGAAGGTCATCAAGGCGTGCCGCTGGGCATGGCGGAGATCGCCACCGCGCTGTATGTCGATCACCTCAAGCACGATCCGGCCGATCCGACCTGGTGGGATCGCGACCGGGTCGTGTTGTCGAACGGCCATGGTTCGATGCTGCTCTATTCGCTGCTGCATCTCACCGGCTACGCGCGGATCGGCCTGGACCAGATCGAGTCTTTCCGGGAACTGGGCTCGCACTGTGCAGGCCATCCGGAATTCGATCCCGCCTGCGGCATCGAGGTGACGACCGGACCGCTGGGGCAGGGAATCGCCAACGCGATGGGCATGGCGATCGCCGAGGCCCACCTGCGTGCCCGTTTCGGCGAAGCGATCGTCGATCACCATACCTATGCGTTCGTCGGTGATGGTTGTCTGCAGGAGGGCATCGGCCAGGAGATGATCAGTCTCGCCGGCCACCTGGGCCTTGGAAGATTGATCCTCCTGTGGGACGACAACCGGATCACCGATGACGGCAGCACCGATCTGTCGATCAGCGAAAGCGTCGCCGATCGGTTTCGCGTGGCCAACTGGCATGTCGTCGAGGTCGACGGTCATGACCTCGCCGCCGTGTCTCTCGCCATCGCTGCCGCCCGGAACGATCCGCGACCGTCGCTGATCGCTTGCCGGACGATCATCGCCAACGGTCTTGCGCGGCTGCAGGGTCGACGTGGCGGTCACAGCGCGCGACTGTTTCCGGACGATGCCAGCCAGATGCGCCGCGATCTCGGGTGGACCGAGC
>JBGSTN010001118.1:0-2516 GCA_041736455.1 Burkholderiaceae bacterium
ATGCCGATGGCATCGGTGTATTGCGTACGGCCCGACTCGCTGGCCTGGCGCAGGGCTTCGACCACCGCCGGCGCGGCGGTGAAGTCCGGTTCGCCGATACTCAGATGAATGATCGAGCGTCCGCTCGCCTGCAGCACCTGCGCCTGCTTGACGAGCTCCATCACATGGAAAGGCTCGATCTGCGTGGTTCGGCGGGCCAATGGCGGTCGGGTCATCGAGATCGTCCGTGCGGTGGTTCGTTCGGGTGCGGGACAGGGGCAGGGTTCGGATCCGGCTCACCCGGCGGTGGACGGGCCCGGCCTTCGGTCGCATGACCTGCCTCTCAAGGCAAACGTGCGCGTGTGCCGCTCGCACGCCAATGCAAAATATACCGGACTGAGCTAGGATCGCCGCACTTGCCGCCCCTGCGCATCGCGCTGGTCGAACCTTCCGATGAATGCCACTGCCAACGTCGCCACTGCGCTGCGCTCGCCATCGCTCGAACGCAGCCGGCTTGCACAACGTCTGCGCCGGACAGTGCGTGGCGAGGTGTTGTTCGACGCCGCATCCCGCGCGCGCTATGCGACCGATGCGTCGATCTATCAGGTCGACCCCATCGGCGTCGTCGTGCCGCGTGATGCGACCGATGTGCAGGCCGTCTTCGAACTGGCCAACGACATGCGAGTGCCCATACTCGCGCGTGGTGGCGGCACCAGCCAATGCGGGCAGACGGTCGGCGCTGCCCTGGTGATCGATCACAGCCGGCATCTGCGTGCGATCTCGAGTCTCGACGTCGAACGCCGGACGGTCGTCGTCGAGCCGGGCGTCGTCCTCGACGAATTGAACGCTTTCCTGAAGCCGCACGGCCTGTGGTTCCCGGTCGACGTATCGACCAGTGCGCAGGCAACGATCGGCGGGATGGCGGGCAACAATTCGTGCGGTTCCCGTTCGATCGCCTACGGCAACATGGTTCACAACGTGCTCGGTATCGATGCGCTCCTCGCCGACGGCACGCGCCAGGGCTTCGGCCCGTTCGGTGCGTCATCGTCGTTGCCGCTGTCCAGCGGGCGTGCCAGCCATATCGTCTCGTCGCTCTTCACGCTGGCCGAGCGCGAGCGCGACGAAATCGAGCGACAATGGCCGCGCGTCCTGCGCAGGGTCGGCGGCTACAACCTCGATGTCTTCGCGCCGCAGTCGCCCCGGCCCTACACGGCCGACGGTTCGGTCAATCTGGCTCATCTGCTCGTCGGTTCGGAAGGCACGCTGGCGTGGTTCGACAGGCTGCATCTGCAACTGGCATTGCTGCCAGAGCACAAGACGCTGGGCGTCGTGAACTTCGCACGCTTTCGCGACGCGATGGCTGCCGCGCAGCACATCGTCACCCTCGGCCCTTGTGCGGTCGAACTCGTCGATCGCACGATGATCGATCTGGCGCGTTCGAATCCGGCATTCCGGGCAATCATCGAATCGGCGCTGGTCGATGCGTCGGCGCCGACGCCCGAGGCGATCCTTCTCGTCGAGTTCGCCGGCGTCGATGCGTCTCGGCAAGCCGGGCGCGTCGCGAGGCTGGCCGAATTGATGGGGGACCATGGGCACCCGGATTGCGTCGTCGTGATAGACGAGCCTGCCCGGCAGAAGGCGCTGTGGGAGGTTCGCAAGGCGGGGCTCAACATCATGATGTCGCTCAAGGGAGACGGCAAGCCGGTCAGCTTCATCGAAGACTGCGCCGTGCCGCTCGAGCACCTGGCCGACTACACCGATGCGCTCACCGAGGTCTTTACCCGTCACGGCACACGCGGCACCTGGTACGCCCACGCGTCGGTCGGCACCCTCCATGTCCGACCCATCCTCGACATGCGTCGTGACGGTGCGGCGAAGATGCGCGCCATCGCCGAAGAGGCAAGCCTGCTCGTCCGTCGCTACAAGGGCGCCTTCTCCGGTGAACACGGTGACGGCCTGGTGCGCAGCGAATGGGTTGCCTGGCAGTTCGGCGATCGTCTGAACCACGCTTTCGAGGAAATCAAGGACCTGTTCGACCCGCGTGGCCTGCTCAATCCGGGCAAGATCGTGCGTGCGTCGCGCATGGACGATTCCCGGCTGTTCCGCTACCCGCCCGGCCAGAAGGTCGACGCATTGGCGACAGGATTCGACTGGTCCGCCTGGAACGTCCAGAACGACCCCCTGACCGAAGCGATCTCGGCACCGGGGACCGGCGGCGATCCGACCGGCGGATTCGCGAAAGCGGTCGAGATGTGCAACAACAACGGCCATTGTCGCAAGTTCGATGCGGGCACGATGTGTCCGAGTTTCCGGATCACCCGTGACGAGCAGCATCTCGTTCGGGGTCGCGCCAATACCCTTCGCAACGTGCTGAACGGGCGCATCCCGGGCGGCATCGCATCGGCCGCGGTCGCCGATGCACTCGATCTCTGCGTCGGGTGCAAGGCGTGCAAGCGTGAATGCCCGACCGGCGTCGACATGGCGCTGATGAAGTTCGAGGTCGCGTTCCAGCGCGCGCGGACCGGCTCGCTGCGACT
>JBGSTN010001119.1:0-1506 GCA_041736455.1 Burkholderiaceae bacterium
GCCGGCCTGGCGCAAGCATACGACGACGCGGCACGCGAACTGGGCATCCGTCGTCGCGAGGCAGCCGACATGCTGTCCGACGCGGTCGATCGGCAGTTGAACGGGCTCGGCATGTCGAGCGCCCGCTTCGAGATCGTGGTCGGCGATGGCGAACCCGGCCCGCAGGGCAAGGACCGGATCGAGTTTCTCTTTGCGGGACACGAGAGCCTCGACAGCCGTGCGCTCAACCGTGTCGCATCGGGGGGTGAGTTGTCACGCGTATCGCTCGCCATCGCGGTCAGTGCGGCAAAGGCGAATCCGGTCGACTCCCTGATCTTCGATGAGGCCGATGCAGGCGTCGGCGGTGCCGTAGCCGACGCCATCGGGCGGATGATGCGCGAACTGGGCGACGCACGTCAGGTACTGGCCGTCACCCATCTCCCCCAGGTCGCCGCGCGCGCCCACAGGCATTTTCGAATATCGCGCGAGTCCGGTCCGAACAGCATCACGAGCCGGGTCGATCGCCTCGACGAAGCCGCACGTGTCGACGAGATCGCACGGATGCTCGGTGGTGCGGAAGTGACGGCCACGACTCGGGAGCATGCGGCCGAGTTGCTCGAGCATGGCAGCAGACTGCCACCGGTGAAGCCGGCATCGAAGGCGCCACGGAACCAGCCGCCGAAGGTCGTCTCGAAGGTTGCCCGGAAGACTGCGCAGAAGACTGCATCGAAGGGCACGCAGAAGACTGCATCGAAGGGCACGCCGAAGTCGGCCGCCAAGACCGGTCGCACACAACAGGCCGTCGCTCAGCCGGGACCAGGCATTGCGGCGAAGAAAGCACGCCCCACCACCGCTTCGCGCAAACGCGCCTGAAGCGTCGTGCAGCGCATTGACATCTCCGTCCCACCGACACCGGCCTTTCCCCTGAAGATTCCACAAAGCAACCGGCAAGCCCCTTGAAGAACCTGCAGTCCGACTCGAAACACTGGTACCCCGACGGCTGGCGTGAACGTCCGGCGCGGCACATTCCGCGCTACGCCGATGCTGCGGTCCTGAAAGCCGCCACCGAACAACTGGCCCAGTCCCCGCCGCTGATCTTCGCGGGTGAAGCGCTGGCACTGCGAGCGCGGTTGGCCGAGGTCGCCCAGGGCAAGGCATTCCTGCTTCAAGGCGGCGACTGCGCCGAGAGTTTCGACAATCTCGGCGAGCGCTCGGTACGCGATACGCTGCGCGTCATCCTCCAGATGGCGGTCGTACTGACCTTCGCCGCGAGCTGTCCTGTCATCAAGGTCGGGCGCATTGCCGGACAGTTCGCCAAGCCACGCTCGTCACCCGTCGAAACCCGGGGAGAGATCAGCCTGCCGTCCTATGTGGGCGATATCATCAACGGCAGCGAGTACAGCGCAAGAATCCGCGAACCGGATCCGCAACGCATGCTGCGCGCGTACTCGGCGTCGGCAGCAACGCTCAACCTGCTGCGCGCGATGGCGCAGGGTGGCTTCGCCGACCTGAATGCCGTGCATCGCT
>JBGSTN010001029.1:0-3523 GCA_041736455.1 Burkholderiaceae bacterium
CCTCGGTCATGATCGCGCCCGAACCGAGCAGCCGCACGCGCTTTCCAGTCACGATGCCCGGGCCTGGCGCAACCCCCGGGCTTGCCGCCATCTCGGCGCTTGCCGACATCTCGGCGCCAGCGGCGATCCCGGAATCGGCGCCTGAACCGGCGGCCCCATCCGATGGCTGGTCACCGAAGGACGTGAGGCGATACATGCCGCGCACGATGTCGTCGTGGACATCGGCCGGAATCGGCCACTGTTCGTAGTTTTGATTGCCCACCGTCAGGTAGTGGAACTCATCGATCTGCTCGTCGAGCATGCGTCGCATGCCGTAGTCGACGATGACGGCCACCTCGCCGGCGAACGACGGATCCCATGCTCGGCAATTCGGTACGGTGCCGGCGACCAGCGGACTCGAGCCGTCCTGATGCTGCAGGCCTTCGCCCGACAACGTCGTTCGACCTGCAGTCGCGCCGATCAGAAAGCCCCGCGCACGCTGATCAGCAGCCGCCCAGATCAGATCACCGACGCGCTGGAAACCGAACATCGAGTAGTAGATGTAGAAAGGCAGCATCGCCCGCCCGTGCACCGAGTAGGCGGTCGCGGCGGCGGTCCAGGAGGCCAGTGCACCCGCTTCCGTGATCCCCTCTTCGAGAAGCTGGCCGTCAGCCGCCTCGCGATAGGTCAGCATCGAGCCCGCATCTTCCGGCTCGTATTGCTGACCATCGGGTGAGTAAATGCCTACTTGTCGAAAAAGGCTCGCCATTCCGAACGTGCGCGCCTCGTCGGCCACGATCGGCACGATGCGCGGCCCAAGCGTCGGATCGCGCAGCAGATTGCTGAGACAGCGTACGAAACCCATCGTCGTCGACATCGACTTGCCTTCGGGCTGCAGGGCGAAAGCACCCCAGGTCGTCAGTGGCGGCGGCGTCAGTGCCTCGCTGGTGCCGCTGCGCCGGGGCACGAAACCACCAAGGGCCGTGCGCCGCGCGTGCAGATAGCGGATCTCCGGGCTGTCGGACGACGGCCGCAGGAACGCGAGCGAACCGACTTCTTCGTCGGTGAGGGGCAGATGGAAACGATCGCGGTAGGCACGCAACGCCTCGACGTCGAGCTTTTTCGCCTGGTGCGCCGTCATCCGGGATTCGCCGGCGCCGCCCATGCCGAAACCCTTCTTGGTCTTGGCAAGAATCACGGTCGGCGCGCCGCTATGGGCCCGCGACGCCTGGAAGGCGGCGAACAGCTTGCGCAGGTCGTGGCCTCCCCGGCGCAGGTCGTGGATCTCCCGGTCACTCATGTGCGCCACCAGCGCGGCGAGCTCCGGGTCTTCCTGGAAGAAGTTGGCCAGGTTGTACGCACCATCCTTGGCGCCCAGCGTCTGGTACTTGCCGTCGACGGTCGCGGCGAACCTGCGCAGCAGCGCATGACGATGGTCGCGCGCGAACAGCGCATCCCAATCGGACCCCCACAACACCTTGATGACGTTCCAGCCCGCGCCATGAAAAAGCGCCTCGAGTTCCTGGATGATCTGGCCGTTGCCGCGCACGGGACCGTCGAGCCGTTGCAGATTGCAGTTGACGATGAACGTGAGGTTGTCGAGCTTTTCACGCGCCGCGAGCGTCAGCCCGGCGATCGATTCGGGTTCATCCATCTCCCCGTCACCGAAAACGCCCCAGACATGACGGCGCGAGGCGTCCCCCAGATCCCGGGCGGTCAGATAGCGCATGAAGCGCGCCTGGTAGATGGCGCTGATCGGCCCCAGGCCCATCGATCCGGTCGGCACCTGCCAGAAGTCGGGCATCAGCCAGGGATGCGGATAACTGGCCAGTCCCTGCGCACCGGCCGCACGCGCCGAGATCTCCTGCCGGTAGTGGGCTAGATCGGCCTCCTGGAGGCGCCCTTCGAGAAAAGCGCGCGCATAGACCCCGGGGGCGGAATGCGGTTGGAAGTAGATGAGATCCGCGCCGTCCGGGTGATCGGCGCCGCGGAAGAAATGGTTGAAGCCGGTCTCGAAGATCTCGGCAGCCGAGGCAAAACTGGCGATGTGTCCGCCCAACTCACCGTAGGCCGCGTTGGCGCGCGCCACCATCGCCAGGGCATTCCACCGGATGATCGCGGTAAGTCTTTCCTCGATTGCCAGATCCCCGGGGTAGGGGCCTTGTTCGTCGAGATCGATCGTATTGCGGTACGACGAATACGGCAGGGCGCGTGACACGACGCGCAGGTCGCGAGCGAGCTCGCCCATCTGCTCGAGCAGGAATCGGCCGCGCTGCGGGCCATCGACTCGAACGACCGCCTCGAATGCATCGCGCCATTCGGCAGTCTCCTGGGGATCCGTGTCACGGCTGTCGAGCTGACCGGGGTGATTGACACCAATTCGCTCGGGTTTCACGGGTGGGCTCCTCGCTTGCGTCGTAGTCGGCATCAGCTTACCTGCAAAGGCGCGCAATGGGATTGCGAAACCGCGGCACGATTGGGGCGGGAAAGCGCGTTTGTTCTATGATTTCCATTCTCGACCGCACGATATGCGGCCATACCTGCAACCCGCCGTCTACTGATCCGTGACGAACAGCCGCCCGACACCGTTCGACCGCACCCTCGACTCGATCGATCTGCGGATCCTGCACGCTTTGCAGACCCATGCGCGCATCAGCAACGTCGATCTTGCGAGCCAGGTCTCGCTGTCGCCCTCCGCTTGCCTTGCGCGGGTGCGTGCGTTGGAATCGGCGGGTGTCATTTCCCGCTATGTCGCACTGCTTGATCCTTCACTGGTAGGGCTCGGGATGAATGTGTTCATTCACATCACGCTCGAGCGACAGACCGAAGCGGCACTCGCCGCCTTCGAACTGGCGATGCGCGGCAACCCGGAGGTGATGGAGTGCTATCTGATGACCGGCGATTCCGACTACATGGTCCGCGTAGTCGTACCGGACCTGACCGCACTCGAACGATTCATCGTCGCGCGACTGAGCAAGACGCCTGGCGTGGCCAATATCCGATCGAGCCTCGCGCTCAAGCAGGTCAAATACGAAACTGCCCTGCCGGTCGTAACACGGCCGGATCGACGATAGTGACTACTTACTTCTGAAATCGGAAATCGATCCGACGGTTACGTGCGCGCCCTTCTTCGGTGCGATTGGTATCGACCGGGCGGGTTTCGCCATAGCCTTTCGCGGTGAGCTGCGCAGCCGGCACACCCAGCGCGACCAGAAAATCGACTGCGGCCTGGGCGCGTGCCTGCGACAGTATGAGATTGCCGATGTCGCTGCCACGCCCATCGGTGTGGCCGCCGACCAGGTACTCCCGGCGCTCGAGGCATGGGGCGATCGCCTTCAGCACCGCCTGCACGTCGGGCGTCAGCGCTGCGCTGCCACTGCGAAAAGGAATGCTGATGCCGGTCGCGATGCGCGCGCAATTGGACAGCCGCAGATCGGTAGGGGCTTCGGCGACGAGAATCGTGTTGCCATCCTCCGGTGGTTCGCCGGCTTCGGACTCTTCGACCGTTCCGCCGCCGGAAGCCGGGTTGGAGGCGGGGTTGGCG
>JBGSTN010000013.1:0-2290 GCA_041736455.1 Burkholderiaceae bacterium
CGCGCCTCTGGTACGAACTCGCCCCGGAGTCGGTGCAGGCATCGCGCACCTTCGAAACGCTGCTGCTGTCCACCGGCGATCTGACCGGAGCCGAACCGTTGCTGGTCAAACGACTGACGAAGGCGCGCGAAGAAAACAAGCTGGCCGAGTTCTATCGGCAGACCGAGCGGGCGTTGTCGCGTGTCACCGACAGGAAAGCCGCACTCGAGATGCTCGATCGCCTCGCCGTTCGTGACCAGCAACTCACCGAGGCAAGGCTGGCGCTTGCCTCGACCGCCAATGCGGCCGGTGACCATCCCCGTGCGATCGCCGAGGCGCAGGCCGCGGTGCGCATCGATCCGACCAACGAACTCACGGCCATCACCGCCGCACGCTTCTCCCAGGAAGGGACGAGCGGCCCGCAGCCGGGCATTGCCATCCTGGAGTCGTTCCTGCAACGCAAGCCCAAGGCGATCGAAGCGCGTTTCGCCTATGCGCGTCTGCTTGCCATGGATGACCGCAAGGACGACGCCCGCAGGCAGTTCGAGGAAGCGCTCAGGCAGGAACCGGACAGCCCGGCAATCCTGTTCTCGCTGGCCCAGCTCGCCTACCAGACCGACCAGAAGGATCTGGCCAGTGACTACCTGGGTCGGTACGTCGCGCTGCCCGAGACCGTGCAACGCGACAACAATCCCGCCCATCTGTTCCTCGGCCAGATCGCCGAAGAACGCAAACGCCTGCCCGACGCGATCGGGCACTATGCACAGGTCGGCCAGGGCGAGCAATATCTCGATGCGCGCGTACGGCGGGCGATCCTGCTCGGCAAGACCGGACAGGTCGACACGGGGCGCGAGTTGCTGCGCAGCACGTCGGTCGGTTCGCAGCGCGAGAGAGCCCGCCTGACCAGTGCCGAAGCCGAGATCCTTCGTGTCGCCAATCGCCGCGACGAGGCGTTCAAGCTCCTCGACGAGGCGATCGCGAAACAGCCCGACAACACTGATCTGCTCTACGACCATGCGATGGCCGCCGAACGCGTCGACAAGATGGATGCGATGGAAGCGAGCCTGCGGAAAGTGATCGCGGCCAACCCGGCGAGCGCCCATGCCTACAATGCGCTCGGCTACACGTTCGCCGACCGGAACATCCGATTGCCCGAGGCTCAGCAGCTCATCGAAAAGGCCCTCGAACTGGCGCCGGGCGACGCGCACATCCTCGACAGCATGGGCTGGGTGCTGTTCCGTCGCGGTGACCTCGACGGCGCCGAAAAATACCTTCGCCAGGCCTACGAAAAAGCCCCCGAAGCAGAAGTCGCGACTCACCTCGGCGAAGTCCTCTTCGCACGGGGTCGCCAGGCCGATGCGCGCGAACTGTGGTCCAAGGCCAGGGGGCTCGACCCGGACAATGAAGTGCTGAAATCGACGTTGGCCCGCCTCAATGTCGACCTGTGAGGCCAGCGCGACGCCTCTTCTGCGGATCGCTGTCGGCAATCGGCATCGGCAGCGTCCTGCTGTCGGGGTGTACGACACCGTCGCCGTCCTGGGAGGCGACCGATACGACGACCCGTCAATGGCAGGGCCGCTTCTCGGTGACGTTGCTGAACGGCACCGCCGGCGCCAGTACGGTCGACGCTGAAGAAGAAAGAGCGCAAGGTCGCTTCACGTTGGTCAAGACCCCCCGGAGCCTCGAACTGGCACTTTTCTCTCCCTTCGGCCAAACGCTGGTCAACGCCAGCAGTACCCCTGCGGGCGCGACGTTGACCACCTCGGACGGTCGGGTCTATCGTGCCGGCGATACGGATTCGTTGATCGAGAAGGCGCTCGGGTGGCGGCTGCCTGTCAGTGCGCTGCCCGATTGGCTGTCCGGCAACACCCTGGCACCGGGCACCGAAACCGTCGATCAGGACAATTGGCGCGTTCAGGTCGAGCAGCGCTTCGACAGCGGCCTGCCGCGGCGTCTTGCAGCCCGCTGGCCGCTCGAGCAACGGGTGCACGAGCGCCGCATCAATCTCTTTCTCGTCGTTGACCAGCCCTCATGATCGAACCGATCGAACTGCGCCATTGCCTTGCGCCTGCCAAGCTCAACCTCTACCTGCATGTCCTCGGGCAGCGTGACGATGGCTACCACGAGATCGAAACGGTTTTCGACCTGATCGACCTGCAGGACAGCATGCACTTCAGCATCCGCTCCGACGGCGCCATCATGCGTCGTGGCGGGTTGCACGGCCTGGCTCACGATTCCGACCTGAGCGTTCGCGCCGCGCGCCTGCTTGCGGCAGCCAGCGAGACACGACTCGGCGCCGACATCGAGATCG
>JBGSTN010000053.1:0-4342 GCA_041736455.1 Burkholderiaceae bacterium
GCAGCCAGGCGCGCAGCGGCCGTGACACCGGCTGCGGGACCGGAGCGCACGATGTACGCCGATCGCTGACCCAACTGCCGCAGCGGCACCACGCCGCCGTTGGACTGCATGATCGCCACCTCGCGATCGAAGCCCCAGGCCGCGAGTTCGCGAGCGAGGTTGCGTGCATAACGTGCGACCAGCGGCTGCAGATAGCCTTGCACGACGGCCGTGCTGGTGCGTTCGAACTCGTAGTATTCGCGAACCACCGATGTCGCCGCGACCAGCTCCCATTCGGGATTGATGCCGGCCAGGATCGCGACCGCGCGTTGCTCGTGAGCGGGGTTGGCATAGGCGTGCATGAACGACACAACGATCGCCTCGACGCCGGCGCCCAGCAACGCATGCCCTATTGCCGCGACCTGCGCGTCGTCGAGCGCCCGCAGCACCTTGCCTTCATGATCGAGCCGCTCCTCGACTTCGAAGCGCAGCTCGCGCGGCACCAGCGGCTCATGTGTCCCGGCCAGGCCATACATCTGCGGTCGGTCGCGTCGACCGAGTTCGATCAGATCGCGAAAGCCCTGGGTGGTGATCAGCGCGCAGCGCGCGCCACGTCGTTCGATGACGGCATTGGTCGCGATGGTCGTACCGTGGAGGATCGCGTCCAGACCCTCCGGCTGCAAGCCGGCCGCGCGCAAGGCGTCGAGCAGCCCGACCGACGGATCGTGTGGCGTCGACGGCACCTTGAGCACCTGGTGCGGCTCACCCGGCTGACCCGAATAGAAGAGATCGGTAAAAGTACCGCCGACGTCGATACCTGCGATAACCGCCATGTCTCACTCCCGACCGAAGTCGTTGTCACTGCCGAATCACCGGATCGATCCAACGCTCGAAACGGTGTCAGACCGAACGCAGCCGACCCTTTGCGCGCGGTGCCGGCCTCTTGGCCGCCGCACGCATCGTCCGCGGCGCCTTGCCTCGGCCAACAGCACTCGTAACAGGCTCGACGACCGTCGCGCCAGAGTCGGCCTGATGCTCGTCATGACGCTTGACGCTTGCTACATAGGCACCCACGTGACGTGCCATGCGCCTCGCGGCCGCGTCACCGTCGCGTGCGGCGATCGCATCCATGACTTTCTGGTGCGCGTTGACGGTTGCCGTGCGGACTTCACTCGAATTGAAACCTTCGAGATTCGTCGCGACGTACACCGATTGCGAGATGGCGGTCGTGAAGGCGATCAGCAGCTCGTTGTGACCGGCCCTGACCACACCCAGATGCCACTCGAGATTGGCCGCGAGAAACGCGGGGATGTCATCGTCGTCGCCGATCGCCTGCAGCCGTCGATGACAATCCGTCAGTTCGGCCCAGTCCTGCTCGTGGTGATGCAGTGCCGCCAGACGCGCCGATTGCGGTTCGATCGCTTCGCGGGCCTCGAGGACCGCTTCGGTGCGGATCCTCTGACCGCGGATGAAGATCGCGATCGATCGTTCGATCACCGCTCTCGTCGGCCGCACGACCTCTGAGCCGCCGTTGCGACCGGTGCGGGTCGTGATCAGGCCTTCGAGTTCCAGGATTCGTAATGCCTCGCGTACCGACGCACGCGACAGGCCGACTTGCGCGGCGAGTTCACGTTCGTTCGGTAGCGATGCACCTTCGCCCAGTCGTCCTTCGAGGATCTGTTCGCGCAGAGTCGCCGCCAATACGTCGGCAGCCTTCGGCACGAAGACGGGCGAAATGTCCAGCATGAGTCGGTTGTCTCCTCTCACGGCCGCAAGGATAAGGGACGGACATTTGGCCTGTCAATACATTTGGTCAGACCAATTCGCGATTGCCTGGGTCGACGCCTGGGTCGACGCCTGGGTCGGCGCCTCGGTTGCGCCGTACCGACATCGCCGCGCCTCGACGATCACGCGAGGCATGCGACGCAGTCGAGCCATGCCCTTCGATGTCGAACGATCGAAGCCGGATTCCCGATTTCGAGCAGCTATCATGCGGCTCCGCGGGTCGCGACGATGACATCGACAGGTGCTACCCGCGCCAGGCCGGCGCGCGATACGGTCGAATCGAAACGGAGATAGCGGTCATGCGAATTCTGGTGGTGGGTGCGGGGGCGATGGGCGGCTATTTCGGAGGGCGCCTGTTGCAGGCCGGGCGCGACGTCACCTTTCTCGTCCGACCCCGTCGCGCCGCGGAACTGGCGGCCGACGGGCTGATGATCCGCAGTCCGAAAGGAGACCTGACGCTGCCGGCCCCCGCCACCGTGCTCGCAGAGAAATTGCACGAACCGTTCGATCTGATCCTGCTCAGCTGCAAGGCCTACGATCTCGATACCGCGATTGCGGCGATCGCGCCGGCCGTCGGCCCCGACACGATGATCCTGCCGTTGCTGAACGGCATGCGACATCTCGATGTGTTGCGGGAACGATTCCATTGCTCCAACGTGATCGGCGGTCAATGCGTCATTGCGGCGACGCTCGACGAGAAACGGGCCATACGCCACCTCAACGACGCGCACTCGATCACCTTCGGCGAAATCGCCGGCGGTCCGTCGGCACGGGTCACGGCGCTGCATGAGTTGCTGTCAGGTGCCGGCTTCGACGTGATCGCAAGCGAACAGATTCTGCAGGAGATGTGGGAGAAGTGGGTCTTCCTGGCATCGCTCGCCGCGGCGACTTGCCTGATGCGTGCGCCGGTCGGGGACATCGTCGCAGCGCCCGGGGGCGAGACACTGCTGGTGTCACTGCTGAACGAATGCGCGACGATCGCGTGCGGTGCCGGATTCGTGCCGCGTGTCGAATTCATTGCGCGCTGCCGCAAGACGATCACGACGCCCGGTTCGCTGATGGCGGCGTCGATGATGCGCGATCTGCTCGCCAATGCGCCCATCGAAGCGGACCACGTCATCGGTGACCTGCTTCGCCGCCGTGCCGCAAGCGGCATCGTGCACGACGAATCCGATGCGCGCACGTTGCTCGAAGTCGCCTTCATCCACCTGCAGACCTACGAAGCGCAACGTGCGCGCCTCTCGGCGATGCCTGCCTGAATCGGTTCAGGCCACGCCGAGGCAGATCTGCCGGATGTGCTCGTCCTTGCTCAGTTCGCCGACCGGGCCTTCACGGCCGACCGCCCCATGCTCGAGCACATAGGCACGGTCGGCGATCCGCAATGCCGACAACGCATCCTGTTCGGCCATCAGGATCGCGACCCCACCTTCGCGAATCTGCATGATTGCATCGAATATCTCGTGCCTGAGCCGATGGGCGATGGCGACGGATGGCTCGTCGAGCAACAGCAGTTTCGGCGAACCCATCAGCGCGCGGCCGATCGCGACCATCTGTTGCTGCCCGCCCGACAAGGTGCTGACCGTCTCTGAAGAACGCGCTTCGAGAATCGGGAAAAGTCGGTAGACACGCTCCAGATCCCTGGCTACGGCGTCCTTGTCGTTGCGCAGGTAGGCGCCGAGCATCAGATTCTTCAGCACCGTCAGTTCCGGAAACAGGCGCCGGCCTTCCGGGCAATGACAGATGCCCTGCCCGACCACCTGATGGGCAGCGAGCGAGTGCAGCGGCGCTCCGTCGAAAGTCAACTTGCCTTCGGAACCCAGCATGCGTGCGATGCATTTGAGCAAGGTGGATTTTCCAGCCCCGTTAGGACCCAGCAAGGCGACGAATTCGCCCTCCCCGACGTTCATCGTCACATCTTCGAGCGCAAGGGCCTTGCCGTACGATGCACGCAACCGCTCGATTTCAAGCAACATGTTCGGCATCCTGGCGCCCGATCCAGGCTTCGAGGACTTCCGGGCTCCTGGTGATTTCGTCCGGCGTCCCTTCGGCGATGACCCGGCCGGCGTCGTTGGCGTCGACAAGATTCACCAACTGCAAGAATTCCCGTAACTCGTGTTCGATCGGCATGATGGTCAGTCCCTCGCGTTGTGCAAGTCACGGTTCGATCCGATCTGCGCGAGCAAAAGTCGCGCCCGTGCATCCATGTCCATCGCCGCCACACGCGGGCGAGGCTGCCCAACATCGGATTTTCGAAGACGGTCAGGCAGACGAACGGGCGGCACGATTGAAACGCACGCGTCACGCCCACGCCGACGACCTTGTTCCGCAATCATCATCGAGTCATTGACCGGCGTACCCCATTGGCCTGAGAATCGCGGCTCGTTGCCCGACCACGGTGACGGGCGGTCGCCGGACGCAACGCTCGCCGGCACCAGGAGACAATTCGATGACGCCCTGGCGTCGGCCATCTGCTGCCCTCATCCACAGCCGCGTTCGCGTCTCGCCAGCTGCCGAATCACCGATCCGCACGATCTGCAGGATCCGCCTCACCACGCGCCGCATCGCGGCGAGGTCGGCG
>JBGSTN010000095.1:0-1711 GCA_041736455.1 Burkholderiaceae bacterium
GAGATCGCGCGGGCGCTCGCGCTCGGTGACGACGACGTCCTGCTACCCGAAGCCTTCTCGCCCCGCGTTCTGCAGGGCCGGGCCGCCGGGAGAGCAACCGACCTGATCGGAGCCGTGCCGCAGAGCGGCACGCTCGCCGAACGGCTCGACGTGATCGAGGCGATGCTCGTGCGTGAAACGCTGCTGCGTCACCGCTGGAACAAGACCCGCGCGGCAAGCGAACTGGGTATCTCGCGCGTGGGCTTGCGCGGCAAGATGCAACGCTTCGGGCTGGAAGGCGAATGAACGCACCATCGATGGATCGGAACATGCCTCGTCTGAACGTGTTATGGCTGCAGTCCGGCGGTTGCGGAGGGTGCAGCATGTCGCTGCTGTGCGCCGACACCACCGATTTCCATGGCCACCTGCGCGCCGCCGGTATCGACCTGTTGTGGCATCCCTCGTTCTCGCTGGCAAGCGGCGAACAGGCGCGTGACCTGCTGCAAGCGATCCTCGATCGAAGCGTCCGGCTCGACGCGCTCTGCATCGAGGGATCGTTGCTGCGTGGTCCCGACGGCACGGGCCGCTTTCACATGCTCGCCGGCACCGGCTTGCCGATGATCGACTGGGTACGGCGGCTTGCAGCGCACGCCGGGCATGTCGTCGCGGTCGGCAGTTGTGCTGCCTGGGGCGGCATCACCGCCGGTGGCGACAACCCGACGGATGCCTGCGGGTTGCAGTACGAGGACGACCGCAACGGCGGTCTGCTGGGCGCTGCGTTTCGAAGCCGCAGCGGGCTTCCGGTCATCAACATTGCGGGCTGCCCGACCCACCCCAGCTGGGTGATCGACACCTTGATGGCGCTTGCGTCCGACAGCTTCACCGCCGACGATCTCGACGCGCTCGCCCGGCCGCGTTTCTACGCCGACCAGCTGGTGCACCACGGCTGCACGCGCAATGAGTACTACGAGTTCAAGGCCAGCGCAGTGAATCCTTCCGACCTGGGTTGCATGATGGAACACCGGGGCTGCAAGGGCACGCAGGTGCATGCCGACTGCAACATCCGGCCTTGGAATGGTGAAGGCAGTTGCACGCGCGGCGGCTACGCGTGTATCGCCTGCACCGAGCCGGGGTTCCAGGACCCAGGCCACCCCTTCCACGAAACGCCCAAGATCGCCGGCATCCCGATCGGGCTGCCCACCGACATGCCCAAGGCCTGGTTCGTGGCGCTGGCCTCGTTGTCCAAGAGCGCGACGCCCAGACGCGTCAAGAGCAATGCGGTCGCCGATCATCTCGTCGTGAAGCCGGCGATCAAGGCGACGAGACGACGATGACGCGCCTGCTCGTCGGTCCGTTCAACCGCGTCGAGGGCGACCTGGAGGTGAGGCTCGACATCGCCCGCGGTCGCGTGACAGCGGCCCAGGTCAACGCCACGCTCTACCGCAGCTTCGAGCAGATTCTCGTGGGCAAGCAAGCGCTCGATGCGCTGGTGTTCGTGCCGCGGATCTGCGGTATCTGCTCGGTCTCGCAATCGGTCGCGGCGGCGCGTGCGCTCGCGGATCTGGGCGGCATCGAGATGCCGCCCAATGGCCGCCACGCCACCAACCTGATCCTCGCGACCGAGAATCTCGCCGATCACCTGACGCACTTCTATCTGTTCTTCATGCCGGACTTCGTACGTCCCGTCTATGCGGCGCACGCGTGGCATGCCCAAGCGGTCGATCGCTTCGCT
>JBGSTN010000099.1:0-1915 GCA_041736455.1 Burkholderiaceae bacterium
TCCGCTCAGCGTTGTTCCCTCAGCCAGGTCGCCGCGTCCAGCGCGAAGTAGGTGAGAATGCCGTCCGCGCCAGCCCGCCGCATCGCCAGTAACGACTCGAGGACTACCGCACGTTCGTCGAGCCAGCCGTTGGCAGCCGCGGCTTTGAGCATCGCGTACTCGCCGCTGACCTGGTAGACGAACGTCGGACATTCGAACCGCTCTTTCACGCGATGGACGATGTCGAGGTAAGGCATGCCGGGCTTGACCATCACCATGTCGGCGCCCTCCAGCAGGTCGAGCTCGACCTCGCGCATCGCTTCGTCGGAATTCGCGGCATCCATCTGATAGGTGGCCTTGCTGCTCTTGCCGAGATTCTTCGCGGAACCGACGGCATCGCGGAAGGGCCCGTAGAAGGCCGATGCGTACTTTGCCGAGTAGGCCATGATCCGCGTGTGAATATGTCCGTGGTTCTCGAGCGCTTCCCTGATCGCGCCGATTCGCCCATCCATCATGTCGGAGGGCGCAACGATGTCGACGCCTGCCTCGGCCTGCGCCAGAGCCTGATCGATCAGTATCTCGACGGTGATGTCGTTGATCACATAGCCGTCCTTGTCGATCACGCCATCCTGGCCATGACTGGTATACGGATCGAGTGCGACGTCGCAGAGCAGCCCGAGTTCGGGGAAGCGCTTCTTCAGCTCGGCGACGACGGTCGGCACGAGGCCTTCCGGATCGGTGGCCGCCCGTCCATCGAGCGTCTTGATCGCCGGGTCGATGACTGGAAAGAGCGCCATCACCGGAACGCCCAGTGTCAGGCAGCGTTCGGCGACCGGGAACAGCTGGTCGAGACTGAGCCGCTCGACACCCGGCATCGAAGGAACGGCCTGGCGCTGGTTGCGGCCAGCCTGCACGAACACCGGATAGATGAAATTGTCGGCAGTGACGCGCGTCTCGCGGACCATCCGGCGGGTGAAGTCGTCGTGCCGAAGTCTGCGCGGACGTTGTATCCGCGGCGTTGGATAAGGTTCATCGCGACCGGCGGCTGGCTGCGAAACACCGGGCCGGTGAGAACTGGATCTGGATGACATGAGTTGGCTCCTCGTTGGCGAATTCGTGGGTCAGTCGTTGTCCGGGTCGAACCAGCTGTCGATCAGCCCACGAGCAGCCTCGATGCCCTGGCCGTTCGTTGCCGAGAACAGCAGCAGGCTCGCGGCCACGTCCGGCATGACCTCCTGGTACTGTGACTGTATGCGTTTCAGCGTCTGTTGTTGGGCGAAGCGAGTCAGTTTGTCGGCCTTGGTGATCAGCAGCAGGCGAGGCACTTCCGGTGCGACCCATGCCAGCAGATCGGCGTCCCGTTCGGTGAGTTCGCGGCGACAGTCGAGCACCAGCACGAGGCCGGCGAGTGAATCGCGCGTGCGCAGGTATTCGCCGGCCAATGGTCGCCATGCCTTTCGAACGGCTTCCGGAACAGCGGCGTATCCGTAACCCGGTGTGTCGACGACGAATCCATGGATCTCGTCGACGGGACCGATCGCGAAATAGTTGAGCGCCTGCGTGCGACCCGGCGTCTTGCTTGCGAAAGCCAGGCGATTTCGCTGACAAAGCTTGTTGATGGCGGTCGACTTTCCGGCGTTCGAACGCCCCGCGAAGGCCACCTCCGGCCGCACGAGATCGGGGAGATGCGCGAGCTTCACGACGGTGGTGTGGAAGCGCGCGCTTTGTAAACCATGACCCACTGTAACCGCCTGTGAAAACCGGACCCCATTGTACAATCGTCGGATTAAGCAGTAGCGACTCAAACACAAACGGATCGACGATGAATTCACAGCGGAACTTGCCCGCCGGCAAACACGCCAGCGAACTATCCAGTGCCATCTCGCCAGCCAGGCGCGGCCCGGCCTTGCGGCCGTTCGGATCGTCGCGGTCGGCC
>JBGSTN010000119.1:0-3659 GCA_041736455.1 Burkholderiaceae bacterium
CGCACGCCGCGCCGATTCCGCTGGCTCCGCCGGTCACCACCGCCAGTCCCGCTATCTGCAGTCTCATGGCTTCGTCGTCTCCTTTCGAACCGTCGCCTGGCGGCGTTCGTCCCACCATTGGAAGATCACTTCGGTCACGCCCTTGCGCAGCACCAGGACCACGATCAGGATCACGATGCCCAGGCCCAGCCCATGATGCTCGGTGAAGCGCGTCATGATGTCGTTGACGAGCAGCAGGATGATCGCGCCGACGGTCGGACCGATGAAGGTGCTCGTGCCGCCCAGCATCACCATGAAGATCGCTTCGCCCGATTGCGTCCAGTTGGAGAACTCCGGGTAGGCACCGGAGACGAACATGGCGAGAATCATGCCGCCCATCGCCGCGAACACCGCCGCCAGCACGAAGGCTGTCAGCCGTATCCGGTAGACATCGACGCCGATGAAACTGGCGCGTTCGGTGTTGTCGCGGATCAGCCGCAGCGTGTACCCGAACGGACTTTCGGCGATGAATCGCATCAGCACCAGGCTCACGATCAACACCACGACACTGAATGCATAGAGATGCGAGATGTCGTCGAGCCGGATGCCGAGGAATGCCGGCCGCGGGATGCCACCCTGCAAGCCCTGGTCGCCGCCGGTCAACGGCACCCAGGCGATGATGAGCGAGTACAGCAGCATCTGGAATGCCAGCGTGATGAATGCGAAATAGATTTCCTTCAGGCGCACGCTGATCGCCCCGATCACCAGTGCCGCGAGCGCGACGACCAGCAGCGACATCATCATGGCGATCGGCAGCGGCACCGCCAGGCGCTGCATGACGAGGCCCAGGCCATAGGCGCCCAGGCCGAAGAACATGCCGTGACCGAACGACGTCATCCCGCCGTAGCCGACGAGCAGGTTCAGCGAGGTTGCCAGCAACGCATACGCGGACAGACGGATGATGAAGTCGACCAGGATCGTGCTGGGCCAGAGCTGCGGCAGCACGAGCAGGAAGGCCAGCACGACGGCGGCGATCAGCAGATCGGAAACCCAGCCGGAACGACGCGCGACCATCGTTCAGACTTCCTTGCCGAACAGACCGCTCGGCTTCACGATCAGCACGATGGCCATGAACAGAAACATCAGTCCGTCGGTGAAAAGCGGGAAACCGATCGATCCGAAGGCACGTACCAGGCCAATCAGCAACGCGCCGACCAGCGCGCCCAGAATCGATCCCATGCCGCCGATCACGGTGACGATGAAGCTCTCGATGAGAATCGAGAAGCCCATGCCGGAGGACAGCGAGCGTACCGGCGCGGCCAGCGCACCGGACAATCCGGCGAGACCGGCGCCAAGCGCGAAGACGCCGGCATAGACGTGCCCGGTGTTGGTGCCTAGAGCCGACAGCATCGTCGGGTTCTCGGCAGCGGCGCGAATCACCTTGCCCGCCTGTGTACGCGAAATCACCACCCACAGCACGATCGCGATCGCCAGAGCCACGACGATGAGGAACAGATAGAAGACCGGCACGACCCCGCCACCGATGAACAGCGGCGGCACCCGGAACGCGTCGGGCATGCCGAGCGACTTGAACTCCGGCCCCCAGACGATCTTGACCAGATCGTCGAAGATCAGGATGAAGGCATAGCAGACCAGCAACTGCATCAGCACGTTGGAACCATAGACCCGGCTGATGAAGAACCGCTCGAAGATCACGCCGGCCAGCGCAACACCGGCGGCCGCGAACAGCACCGCCAGAATATAGCTGCCGGTTGCCCCGTAGGCGGTATACGCGAAGTACGCGCCGATCATGTAGAAGGCGCCATGCGTGAAGTTGATGACGCCGAGCACCCCGAAGATGAGGGTGAGCCCGGCGGCGACCAGGAACAGCAGCAGGCCGATGATGAGGCCGCTGGTCGTCTGCGTGACGAGGCACGAGACCGTGGCGAGGCAACCCGCCAGAGCTTCCGGATTCAAGCGGTTCGTCCTCAGGCGTAGTTACGCTTCTTCCATTCCGCCTCGAGTTCGAGGATCGTCTTCCAGTTGCCCGCCGATACCGACGGCACGTAGGGCTCCTTCGGTATCGTCACACCCCAGCCGACCGCGTAATTGATCAGCGTGCCGTCTTCCTCGCGCAGCGTGAGCTTGCCTTCGGCGCCGAACGGGCTGTCGATCGTGAGGCCGCGCAGTGTCTCGACCAGCTTCTTGCCGTCGGAAGACTCGGCCTTCTTGGCCGCGGCGGCGAGCAGGTGAATCGTGGCGGCGTTCTGCCAGGACCAGTTGGTCGGATATTCCTTGTACTTTGCGCGGTACTCGTCGGCCCACTTCGCATTGGCCGGTGTCGCCGGGAACGTCTTGATGTAGCGATTGCCCGAGTGAATGCCTTCCGGCAGGTTCTTGATCGTGGTCAGCGCGGTGTAGTCGGCCATGTTGACCGCGAAGAACGAGGTATTGCTGAACAACGCGTAGATCGCCGCCTGGTCGATGAACGACGTCAGGTCGCCGCCCCAAAGGCACGAATAGAGCGCCTGCGGTTTGGATTGCAGGATGCGCGTGATGACTTCGGTGTAGTCGGGCTGGAAGATCTTCGGCCACGACTCGCCGATCACTTCGACCTCGGGCGCGAAGCGCTTCAGGTATTCGAGGAACTGTGTGGTGGTGTCGCGGCCATAGGCGTAGTCGGGCGAACACGACATCCACCGCTTCAGGCCCTTGGCCTTCACGACGCCGGCGGCATACTGGCCACCAACCACGGCGTCGTGGATGCCCTGGCGGGCCGTGCGAAACGCGTTCGGAATGCGGATCTTCGGATCGGCCGTGAGCGAGGAAGTCTCGGAATTGGTGTGGATCACCAGGAAGCCGAGATCCTTGGCGACTTCCTGGACCGCGAACGAGGCGGTCGATGCTTCGGCATCGATGATGATTTCGCAACCGTCGGTGTTGACGAGTTCGCGAACCACCCGGGCGGCCTCCTGGGGCTGGGCCTTGCTGTCGCGGATCACCATTTCGATCTGACGCCCGGCGAGCCCGCCCGCTGCGTTGATCCGGGCGACTTCGAGTTCCACGGCATTGCGCGACGACGTGCCAAGCTGAGCGACACGGCCGGACAGGATCGTCGGCATGCCGATGCGTACCATTTTCGATTGCGAACGCACGATGGCGGGTGCGAAGATCGTCGCAGCAGCGGCCACCGTGGCACCACGCAACACCTGCCGTCGCCCGACGGACGAACGGACGCGCTGATCCTTGGACATGTGTGTCTCCTGGTATGTTTTGATCTGAAAGCCCACGGATGCTATAGGCACCTGCGATTCCTGACAATGCTTGATCGAAAGAGCAGGCTATTGCCGGCCTGTACCGGCCGCTCGTTGCGCCGTCTCGCGCCGTCGCATGCGCAGGGCGATGCTTGAAATAGGTCACAATTACCGCTGGCGGTAACGGGATCGACCGGACTCGGCAGCGCAGGCCGATGCGCCGGCAGACATCGCTTCGATCGCCATCGAGACGCAAGGGGATACCCGGTCACGGGTATGGCAGGACGAATGGCCCACGGGCCGCAGGGAGATCTGATGAATACATCGATGACCCGCAGGGGTTTCAACCGGAACATGACCATGGTTGCAGGCGCCGCGCTGGCGTCGCCGGCGATCGTGCGCGCCCAGCCGCGCAAGCTCAAGGTC
>JBGSTN010000173.1:0-4260 GCA_041736455.1 Burkholderiaceae bacterium
GGTAGAACAGAACGGACGCCACCTGCTCGAAGTGCATCTCATCGATTTCAGCGGCGACCTCTACGGCAGGCTGGTGCAGGTCGAATTCCTGGCCCGCCTGCGTGACGAAACCCCTTTCGCGACGCTCGCAGCGCTCACGCAGCAGATCGCGATCGATACCGACCAGGCCCGGGCCTGGTTCGCGCCACAGGAATCACATGACGCAAGCTAAACCCCGCGACGCGGCCAATCCCTACCGCGCCACCCTCAACATGCCGGACACGCCGTTTCCGATGCGTGGCAATCTCGCGCAGCGCGAGCCGCAATGGGTGCAGCAGTGGCAGGAACAGAAGGTCTACGAACGGATCCGCGCGGCCTCGGCGGGCCGCCCCGTCTGGGTACTGCACGACGGCCCACCGTATGCGAACGGGGCGATCCACACCGGGCACGCCGTCAACAAGATCCTGAAGGACATGATCGTCAAGAGTCGCAACATGGCCGGCTTCGATGCGCGTTATGTGCCGGGCTGGGATTGCCACGGCATGCCGATCGAGATCCAGATCGAAAAGCAGTTCGGGCGCGGCCTGCCGGCCGACGAAGTGCAGCGCCGATCGCGCGCCTATGCGACCGAACAGATCGACAATCAGCGCCGCGACTTCATTCGCCTCGGGGTGCTGGGCGAGTGGGACAACCCCTACCTGACGATGAACTTCCGCAACGAGGCCGACGAGTTGCGCGTGCTGGGTCGCCTGCTCGAGAAGGGCTACGTCTATCGCGGATTGAAGCCGGTGAACTGGTGCTTCGATTGCGGCAGCGCGCTCGCCGAGGCCGAGGTCGAATACGCCGACAAGCACGACATGGCCGTCGACGTGGGCTTCGCATTCATTCCCGACCAGCTGGCCGCGCTCGCGAAAGCCTTCGATGTGCCGCAACTGCCGGTTGCCCGTGGCTATGCGGTCATCTGGACGACCACGCCATGGACGATTCCCGCCAACCAGGCGCTCAATGTCAATCCGGAACTCGTCTATGCGCTGGTCCGCACCGAGTGGCAAGGCGAGGCGGCGTTGCTGCTGCTTGCGAAGGACCGGGTCGAACCCTGCCTGACAGCCTGGGGTCTGACGGGCACGGTAATCGCGACCTGCCTGGGCGCAGCGCTCGAGAACATCGAATTCCAGCATGCGCTCTACGATCGCCGCTCGCCAGTCTATGGCGGCGACTACGTTTCCCTGGAAACGGGCACCGGCGTCGTTCATTCGGCGCCGGCCTATGGTGTCGACGATTTCGTTTCGTGCAAGTCGCATGGCATGCGGGACGAAGACATCCTGCAGCCGGTGATGGGTGACGGCCGGTATGCCGAGTCGTTCGCCCTTTTCGGTGGCCTCGACATCTGGGCAGCCAATCCGAAGATCGTTGCCGCGCTGCGCGATGCCGGCGCCCTGTTCGATGCCCGGAAATACACGCACAGCTACATGCATTGCTGGCGTCACAAGACACCGATCATCTATCGCGCCTCGTCACAGTGGTTCGCGAGCATGGATCAGCTGCCGAACGACGGCGCCCGGTCGCTGCGCGAGACGGCGCTCGAGGGAATCGACAACACCGCGTTCTATCCGGCGTGGGGCAAGGCTCGCCTGCACTCGATGATCGCCAACCGCCCCGATTGGACACTGTCGCGCCAGCGGCAATGGGGCGTGCCGATGGCCTTCATCGTGCACCGTGAAACCGGCGCCCTGCATCCACGCAATGGCGAGTTGCTCGAGATCGTCGCGCAGCACATCGAGCGCGGCGGCATCGAGACCTGGCAGTCCCTGACGGTGAGCGACCTGCTCGCGGCCATCGGCGCAGAGAACGACGGCCACTGGGAGAAGAACCGCGACACGCTCGATGTCTGGTTCGATTCCGGCGCCACGCACCAGACGGTGTTGCGCGGTTCGCACGAGGCGCAATCGCACTTTCCTGCCGACATGTATCTCGAGGGCAGTGATCAGCATCGCGGCTGGTTCCATTCGTCGCTGCTCAGTTCTTCGATGCTCAATGGTTGCCCGCCGTACAAGTCGCTGCTGACGCACGGCTTCGTCATCGATGGCCAGGGCCGCAAGATGTCGAAGTCGATGGGCAACGGCATCGACCCGCAAGACATCTACACCAAGCTGGGCGCCGAGATCCTGCGGCTCTGGGTAGCGAGCTCCGACTATTCGGGTGAATTGAGCCTGTCGGAGGAGATCCTCAAGCGCGTCGTCGAGTCGTACCGGCGGATTCGCAACACGCTGCGCTTCATGCTCGCCAACACCGCCGATTTCGATCCGCAGGCCGATGCGGTGCCCTATGAAGCGATGCTCGACATCGACCGCTATGCGCTGGCGATGACGGCGCGCTGGCAGTCCGGCATCGAGGCCGACCTGGCACGGTACGAATTCCATCCGGTCGTCGCCAAACTGCAGATCTTCTGTTCGGAAGACCTGGGCGCGTTTTATCTCGACATCCTGAAGGATCGGCTCTACACGACCGGCGCCGAGTCGGTAGCGCGGCGTTCGGCGCAGACGGCGCTGCACAACATTCTCAAGTCGATGCTTCGCGTGATGGCGCCGATGCTGTCGTTCACGGCCGAAGAGGCATGGCCGCTGGTCGAACCGGATCTCGCCGCGAGCACCGGCACGATCTTCAGCCAGACCCTGTTGCCCTTCCCGCCGCGCGCCGACGGCGACGAACTGCTGGCGCGTTTCGATCTGGCGCGCTCGATTCGTGCGGACGTCCTGAAGGAGATCGAACAATTGCGCGTGGCGGGCCGGGTCGGGTCTTCGCTGCAGGCAACGGTCTCGGTACGGGCGAGTGGCGCACGCCATGCCGCCCTCGCTGCCATGGGCGACGATCTCAAGTTCTTCCTGATCACCTCGGATGCCGCTCTCGAGATGACGGAGCCCGGCGCGCCCGACAGCGTGACGGTGGCCGCGAGCACCGCGACCAAGTGCGAACGCTGCTGGCATTACCAGCCCGAGGTTTCCATCGAGGGTGAACATCCCGGCCTGTGCAAGCGATGCGAGAGCAATCTGTTCGGTGCGGGAGAGACCCGGCGACATGTCTGAACCGACGATCGATCGAGCCACGGGTGAGCGACAGATGAGGGATGATCGCCATGGCGATGCACGCTCGGGCAGCGACCACTCGATCGGGACACGGGCCACGGCCGTCGTCTGGCCCTGGTTGCTCATTGCTTTAGTCGTCATCGTGATCGACCAGGCCACGAAATGGCTCACGCTGCAGAACTTCGCCGAATTCGAGCGGCTCAACGTCATTCCGAATCTGTTCGACCTGACGCTCTGGTTCAATCCCGGCGCGGCGTTCAGTTTCCTCGCCGACCACGATGGCTGGCAACGCTGGTTCTTCACCGTGATCGGCCTGGCTGCAGCGGCATTCATCATTTTTCTGCTGCACCGGTCGCGCGAGCAGCGGCTGTTTTCCTTCGGCCTCGCGATGATCCTGGGCGGCGCCCTCGGCAACGTGATCGACCGCTTCGTCCACGGCAAGGTCGTGGACATGCTGTTGTTCTACATCCATCCCTATTATTTTCCTGCCTTCAATGCGGCCGACAGTGCGATCACCCTCGGCGCCATCTGCCTGATCCTCGACGAGATCCTGCGCTGGCGCCACTCACGACGGGAGCAGACCGCCTCATGACCCAACTGGCTGGCAAGCGCATCGTGCTCGGTGTGACTGGCGGTGTCGCGGCCTACAAGGCGGCGGTTCTGCTGCGCGAGCTGCAGACGCGAGGCGCGTCGGTCCAGGTCGTGATGACCGACGCGGCGACCCGCTTCGTCGGTGTCGCCACTTTCCAGGCGTTGTCGGGTCTGCCCGTGTTCACCGACGCCTGGGACGAACGCGTCGCCAACGGGATGGCGCATATCGACCTGTCGCGCGGCGCGGACCTGATCCTGATCGCACCCGCGACCGCCGATTTCATGGCCAAGGCCGCCAATGGTCTCGCCAACGACTTGTTGTCGATGCTCGTCATCGCCAATAACCGCCCCTGCGCGATGGCTCCGGCAATGAATCGCGAGATGTGGGCACACCCGGCCACGCAACGCAATGTGGCCACCCTGCGTGGCGACGGCGTGCACATCATCGGTCCCGAGAGTGGTGACCAGGCGTGCGGCGAGACCGGTCCCGGCCGGCTGCTCGAACCGGCCGATATCACAGAAGCTGTCACGGCCCTGCTGACACCCAAGGTCATGGCGGGCAGACGCGTGGTGATGACCGCCGGGCCGACCTTCGAAGCCATCGACC
>JBGSTN010000176.1:0-1632 GCA_041736455.1 Burkholderiaceae bacterium
GGATCGGCGGCCGTCGCCGCGGCGGTAGTGATGATCGCCCTCTTGTGGAGCGGCTGGCGTACGGCAGCCGCCCTGGCTGTGTTCGTCGTGGGGCTGGCGATCCTCTTCGCCGCGGTACGTGGCGCGACATTGCCGATGGTGGGCCTGGCGCTCACGCTGACCCTCTTGACGCTGCTGATCACCGGCGTGCGCATCGCGATGGCACTGGGCCTCACCGGGCTGTATGGCGCGATCTTCCTCGTGCCGCGTCCGCAGTTGAGCATCCTGGCCGAGCGGGCGTGGACCAGCACCAATTCGTTCACCCTCACCGCGGTGCCGATGTTCGTCTTCATGAGCGTGCTGTTGCTGCGCAGCGGCGTGACGACGCGCATGTTCGATTCTCTGGTGTGCTGGTTCGGTCGCGCGCCGGGCGGGCTCGCTCACGCGAGCATCGCTGCCTCCGCGCTGTTCGCGGCCGTTTCCGGTTCGAGCCTCGCCACGGCGGCATCACTGGGCCGCGTTGCCTGTCCCGAGATGCTGCAGCGCGGCTATGGGCCGCGGCTCACCTTCGGCGTCGTCGCAGCCGGTGCCACGCTGGGCATCATGATCCCTCCGTCGATCGCGATGATCATCTACGGGAGCACCGTCGGTGCGCCGGTCAACATGCTCTTCGTCGCCGGCATCGTCCCCGGACTGCTGCTTGCACTGATCTTCATGATGGTGACGGTCGCCTGGTCGAAGCTCGCCAGCGGATCGGTACCGGTCGGTCGGCCCTACAGCTGGGCGAACAAGGCCCGTTCGCTGCTCGACATGCTGCCGTTCGCGTTCGTGATCACGATCGTTCTCGGCTCGCTGTTCCTGGGCATTGCGACGCCGACCGAATCGGCGGCGATCGGCGTGGCGATGGCGCTGCTGCTCTGCATCGCATACCGCCGCTTCACGTGGCGCATGCTCTACGAAACGGCGGTCGAGAGCGCGGGTGTCACCGCGTTCATCCTGCTGATCGTGGTCTGCGCGGCGATCCTGAGCTGGGTATTCGACTTCCTGCGCATCCCGCAGACGCTGATCGACGTGGTCAGGCAGGCCGGCGTCGAGCCGTGGCTGGTACTCCTGGGCGTCACCCTGCTCTACCTGGTGCTCGGCATGTTCATCGAATCGATCTCGATGATCCTGATGACACTGCCGGTCACTTTTCCGTTGATCACGGCACTCGGCTTCGATCCGATCTGGTTCGGCATCTATCTGGTGATCATGGTCGAGTGCGGGCTGATCACGCCGCCGGTGGGCATCGTGCTCTTCGTGCTGCGCGGCCTGCACAGCGACATCAGTCTTGCCGACATCTCGATGGGGGCACTGCCTTTCGTGTTCGTGCTGCTGGCATTCGTCTGCCTGATCTACATCGCGCCAGGCATCGTCACCTGGCTGCCCGGCATCGTCTATCCGCCCACATGAGCGACCCTGCGCACGACCTCGCCCGTTTCGTTGCCGATCTGCAGTGGCAGCAGATTCCCGACCGCGTCGTGCACGAGGCCAAGCGCAGCCTGGTCAACCATGCGGCCACGCTGCTCGCCGGCTGCCGCGACGACACGATGTTGCGCATTGCCGGCGTGCGCCTGTCTGCCGCGGGTACCGGCGAGGCCACCGTGGTCGGCC
>JBGSTN010000182.1:0-9651 GCA_041736455.1 Burkholderiaceae bacterium
CGTCACGGTGGGCGGCCGGAACGCACGTAGTGCCTGGATCGTCGCGGGTCTGGAGGTCGGCGAGCGGGTGATCGTCTATCCGCCCGATACGGTAACGGAAGGCGCGCCGTTGGTCGTCCGGCAATGAGACGCCGGACCGCCGCGCGAACCGAGCCGGATGGGGGCCTTTTGCCGGTCTGTTCCGCCGATCGAACGATGCGGCGGCTCGATACTATTCCGCGACACCCCTATACGCCGGAGCGACCTGTGGAATGGATTCGTAAAGTCAGCGTCGTGCGCCGTGTCCATATCGGCTTCGCTCTGATGAACCTGATCGTGCTCACGCTCGGACTGAGCGCGGCCTGGCTGTTGAATGGTGACGCCCCTGTGCCGCCGCGTACGGGCCATGCCACGACGATCGTCTTCGCCATCTCTATCGGGGGCATGCTGCTCGGTTTCGTCACCAGCAAACTGATCGTCTCCAGTTTCTGCGATTCGGTGGAATCCACGGTGGCCAGCGTCAGTCGCATCGCCGACGGCGATCTCGATTCGAAGATCGAATCCCCTGGCAAGGACGAGATCTCCTGGCTGCGTGCCGAGCTCAACAAGATGCGCAAGAAGCTGCGCGACATGGTGATCCAGGTCGGTGCGGCGATCACGGACGTGAACGCGGCCGCCGCCGAGATCGCCAGCGGCAATACGAATCTTTCGACGCGGACCGAAAGCCAGTCGGCCGAACTCCAGCAGACCGTGAATTCGATGAATCAACTCGCCGAAGCCGTGCGCAGCAATGCGAGCACGACCCACGAGGCGCGTGATCTGATCGCGATGTCGAGCGCGATCGCCACGCGCGGGGCCAAGACCATGGGCGAGGTAATCGAGCGCATGGTCGAGATCAATGGCAGTTCGGCGCGTGTCAGCGAGATCGTCGGCGTGATCGAATCGATTGCATTCCAGACCAATATCCTGGCGCTGAATGCGGCGGTCGAGGCCGCCCGCGCAGGCGAGAACGGGCGCGGCTTTGCGGTGGTCGCCGCCGAGGTTCGTTCGCTTGCCCATCGATGCACGACGTCCGCTCGCGAGATCAAGACGCTGATCGACGAATCGTCGGCGCGCGTTGCCTCCGGCTCCGAACTCATCGATTCGGCCGGACAGACGATGCAGGAGATTCTCGGCAGCGTGAATCGGGTTGCACAATTGATCGGCGACATCGCCCAGGCGGGGCTTGCACAGAGCGAGGGGATCGGGCAGATCCGCCACTCGATCGCGAGTCTCGACGAATCGACCCAGCAGAACGCGGCGCTCGTCGAGGAACTGGCGGCCAGCGCCCAGTCGCTCAAGTCGCAGTCGGATCTGGTCCGGGGATCGATCGGGTCTTTCCGGGTCGGCGCCTGATCATCGTTGCCTCGATCATGTCAGCCGCGCCGCTCTCGCGTGCGCTTCGCGCGCCGACTTGAGACCGGTCTCGATGTATCCCTTCGCATGGCGCGAAAGATCCGCACCGTCCTCCCACAGGTTCCGCCAGATGCCGAGTACGCCGGAGAGCTGCGGGTTGACCACGGCGGACGAGAACGATTCGAAGGTGATCGGGCCCTGGTAGTCCGCCTTGGCGAGTCCTCGGAATACCCGGTCGAAGTCGATGTTGCCCGCACCCAGATAGCCCCGGCCCGACTCGCCGACATGGAAGTAGCCCAGCATGGCGCCGCAGTCGATGATCGCCGACTCGAGGTCGGCCTCTTCGATGTTCATGTGGTAGGTGTCGAGATGGACCTTCACGTTCGGCAGGTCGATCCGTTTTGCAAACGCCATCGCCTGGGCCGCCGTATTCAGTACGTTGCTCTCGTAGCGATTGACGACTTCCAGGCCGATCGTGATCCCGTGGGTGGCGGCCTGCTCGCCGATCAGCCGCAGCACGTCGACCGATCCGGCAACGGCGGCCGGCGCGGCGGGCACGAAGTATTTCTGCAGCGCCGAGTAGAGGATCCCGCACACGTGAGTGGCGCCTATATCCTCGGCCACCCGCAACGCTTCCTGCAGGCGCACCAGGCCCCGCGCACGCGTGTCGGGATCGGAGGACGAGACATCGGTCGATGCATCGAGACCGAGCGAGAGCGTCGCACCGAGCTTGTAGCGATCGAGCATCTTCGCCGTGAAAGCGCTGTCGATCGATGACGGATCGAGCGCCGGTATCTCGATCAGATCGAAGCCGATTTCAGTCGTCTGCGCGATTGCGCGCTCGCATTCGTCGTGGCTCCAGCCGCCGACCCAGACGAGAGCGTGAACACCGAGTTTGTTCATTGTCGAAAGTCTCCATGGCGCAGGGGCCTTGTCTGGCGGCGATGCATGGCTGCGCGAGTCCGACGGACCGCCGCGGTCGCATTCATGTTAGCGCGTCGCCCATTGGCGATCGAACCGGATATGTGCCACACTCGTCGGGAATCGAAAATAGAACCAGAGACGGAAGCCGGAGGCCAGCATGCGTACGCGCCACTTCAAAGCTCGCCATGGAGCAGACCTGAAGTTTTCCGCGATCGGCGTCGGGACGGCGCCCATGGGAGACCTGTTCGAACTGCTCGACGAAAAGACCTGCATCGCGACGATCGAGCAGGCCCACGCGCATGGCGTGCGCGTGTTCGACACCTCGCCGCACTACGGCAATGGCCTGGCGGAATCGCGCATGGGCGCGGGTCTGAGGCGCGCGCCGCGTGACGACATCATCGTGTCGACCAAGATAGGCCGGGTGATGGACCCGTTCCATTCCCCTGTTGCAGTCGATCGCGACGTGTATTCGCCCGGCTTCGCAGGCGGGTTCCCGCATGCGCCGCGCTTCGACTATTCCTACGATGGCACGATGCGTTCGGTCGAGCAATCGCTGCTGCGCCTGGGCCTGAACCGGATCGACATCCTGCTGATCCACGATTGCGATGTCTGGACCCATGGCGCGACCGATGCGCCGATTCGGTTCAAGGAAGCGATGGATGGCGCCTATCGCGCGCTCGACAGGCTGCGCAGCGAAAAGACCGTCGCTGCGATCGGCTTCGGGATCAACGAAGCCGATACCTGCGTGAAATTCGCGCGGGCCGGTGATTTCGACGTGGCGATGATGGCGGGTCGCTACTCGCTGCTGATCCAGAACGGCCTCGCCGAATTCCTGCCGCTCGCACTCGAGAAGAATATCGGCGTGATGCTTGCCGGCGTGTTCAATTCCGGCATTCTCGCGACCGGTGCGGTCCCGGGCGCGAAGTTCGAGTATGCCCCGGCTCCCGCCGATATCATGGACAAGGTGGCCCGGATCGAAGCGATCTGCATCAGGCACGGCACGACGCTTCGTCGCGCTGCGCTGCAATTTGCGATGGCCCATCCGGCCGTCGTGTCCGTCGTTCTCGGCGCGGTCGCCCCGGCGGAAATCGAATCGAACGTCGCCGATGCCAGTCACGAGGTGCCGGCCGCGCTCTGGAGCGACCTGAAGACCGCGGGCCTGCTCGACCAGTCTGCACCGGTCGGGTGAGCGACAGGTAGAAAGTCCTGCGCCGGCGGCGGTTGAATGAGCCTTGTCAACTCGTGCAAGGGGCGATAGCATCGAACGGCGTTGCGCGCGTTTGCGCAGTGCATAAAACAGCAGCAACACATACAACCAGACATCGCTCCACGGGCGATCAACGGAGACAATCCATGAACCGACGCAACACGCTCAAGGTGTTGGGGGGCGCGGCCGTAGTCAGCACGGCGGGCCTCCATGGCCGCCTGTCCTTCGCGGCGAATCCGACGATGGTCACTGTCGTCAAGATCGCAGGCATTCCCTGGTTCAATGCGGTCGAGAAAGGCATCAGGAAGGGTGGCGGCGAATTCGGTATCGACGCATCGATGGTCGGCCCCGCCAACGTCGATCCCGCGCAGCAGGTCAAGTTGCTGGAAGACCAGATCGCCAAGAAGGTCACCGTGATCGGTCTGGTGCCGCTCGACGTCAAGGTCTGCGAGCCGGTACTGAAGCGGGCGCAGGCGGCCGGCATCAAGGTCATCACCCATGAGGGGCCGGAACAGGAAGGCCGCGACTGGAATGTCGAGCTCATCGATTCGGTGCGCTTCGGCGAAGTCCAGATGCAGCGGCTAGCCAAGGACATGGGCGAGGCGGGCGACTACGTGGTGTACGTCGGCACGTTGACGACACCCCTGCACAACAAATGGGCGGATGCGGCCATCGCCTATCAGAAGGCGAACTACCCGAAGATGAAGCTCGTGGCGGATCGTTTCCCCGGCGCCGACGAGATCGACAGCGCCTACAAGACGACGCTCGACGTGATCAAGGCGTACCCCAACCTCAAGGGCATCGTCGGTTTCGGCTCGAACGGCCCGATCGGTGCCGGCAATGCAGTCAGGGAGAAGCGGCTCGGCAAGAAGATTGCCATCGTCGGGACGGTGCTGCCGTCGCAGGCGAAGGACCTGATCGCCGACAACATCATCCGTGAAGGGTTTCTCTGGAATCCGACCGATGCCGGCTATGCGATGGTTGCGGTTGCGCGTCTCATGCTCGATGGCAAGGAGATCAAGGATGGTATCGAGATCCCCGGCCTCGGCAAGGCATCGGTCGACGTGGCGGGCAAGCTGATCAAGGTCGACAAGATCATGCGGATCAACAACGACACCGTCGCAGGCCTGATTGCCGGCGGACTCTGACGACTATTCGCGCGTTGCGGGCGAGCGCGGTCGCGTCCGCGGGTGACCACGACCGAGGCTTGCCGGCATTGGCGAATTTTCTCGAGCTGCATTCGATCTCGAAGCACTTCGGCGGTGTCTTCGCGTTGCGCGATGTCGATCTCACCCTCGAGGCCGGGCAAGTCCATTGCCTGGTGGGCGAGAACGGTTCGGGCAAATCGACGCTGATCAAGATCGTCTCGGGGGTACTGAATCCCGAGCCGGGCGGGCGCATCGTGATCGAAGGGCGCGAGTATCCGCACCTGACACCGGTGCAATCGACCGCCAGCGGGATCCAGGTCATCTACCAGGATCTCTCGCTGTTCCCCAATTTGACCGTTGCCGAGAACATTGCGATCGGTCGTCATCTCGGCGCCCCGCGGCTGGTCGACTGGGGAGCGCTGCGCAGCACGGCCGCAACGGCGATGGCCCGGGTCGATGTCGATCTCGATCCCGATGCCCGCGTCGAAGACCTGTCGATTGCCAACCGGCAGCTGGTCGCGATCTGCCGCGCGCTGGCGGCCGACGCCAGACTCGTGATCATGGATGAGCCGACCGCCTCGTTGACCCGTCACGAGGTCGATGCGCTGGTGCGTCTCGTCGCCGACCTCAAGCGCAGCGGCATCGCGATCGTCTTCGTCTCGCATCGCCTCGAGGAAGTGATGGAGATCGCCGAAAGCGTCACCGTGCTTCGTGACGGCAGGAAGGTTGGCGAGTTCCCGGCGAGCGACATGGACGATCGCAAGCTGGCCACCTTGATGACGGGCAAGACATTCAGCTATCAGACCGCGCCGACCGACTTCAATGCCGCCCGAACGGTACTGTCGGTCAGTCACCTGACACGCGTGGGGCATTACGAAGACATCAGTCTCGAAATTCGCGCAGGCGAGATCGTCGGCCTGACCGGCCTGCTCGGTTCCGGACGAACCGAATTCGCACTGTCGCTGTTCGGCATGAACCGGCCGACGTCGGGCGAAGTCAGGCTCGACGACAAGCCGCTGGCGCTGCGCAACAATGCGCAGGCCATTCGCGAAGGAATCGCCTATGTTTCGGAAGACCGGCTCAATCTGGGCCTCGTGCTCGAACAGCCGATCGCGTCGAACATCCTGGTGACGATCCTCGACCGTCTGCCCACGACGTTGGGGCTGGTCGCCGAGGCGTCGCGCCAGCGCACTGCCAGGCAATGGATCACCGAGCTCGCGATCAAGGCACCCAAACCCGATGATGCGGTCCGTACGCTTTCGGGCGGCAATCAGCAGCGCGTCGTGCTGGCCAAGTGGATGGCGACCGGGCCGAAGCTGCTGATCCTCGACAGCCCCACGGTCGGCGTCGACATCGCCGCCAAGGATGGCATCTACGAAGTCGTGCGGGCGCTCGCGACGAACGGCGTCGCGATCCTGCTGATTTCCGATGAAGTGCCCGAGGTCTTCTATCATTCGCATCGCGTGCTAGTCATGCAACGCGGCCGCATCATCCGCGAGTGCATTCCGCACGAGACTTCCGAGGCCGAACTGCAGGCCGTTGTCGATGGCTAGGCCCGACGATTTCGCCGCCCGGCACCCGACGTTCGGGCGCTTCGTCCGCAGCCACGAATTCTGGCTGCTCGCGGTCATCCTGGTGCTGACGTCGTGTCTGTCGCTAGCCACCGACAGCTTCCTGACATTCCAGAACCTGTTCGACCTGCTGACGTCCAACGCGTTCATCGGCATTCTCGCTGCCGGGCTGCTGGTCGTGCTGATCGCCGGGGGCATCGACATCTCGTTCACTGCCACAGCGTCGGTCGCGCAGTATGTCGCGCTGACCCTGGGCATCCGCTACGGTTTCGGCTGGTTCGCGCTTTTCGCCCTGGCGGGTCTCGTCGGCGTCCTGTGCGGCATCATCAACGCGGTGTTCGTCACCCGGCTGCGCATCTCGTCGATCATCGTCTCGATCGCCACGCTCAACATCTTCTTCGGGCTGCTGATCTTCTTCAGCGGCGGCAACTACATCACGTCTCTGCCGAAGTTCTTCCGCGACGGCATCTCCTGGTTCGAGTATGAAGACGCGAGCGGCGTGCCCTATGCGCTCAATCTGCAGATCCTCGTGCTCGTCATCGTGTTCGCCGTGACCTGGCTGTTGCTTAACCGGACCAACACCGGCCGCCAGATCTATGCGATGGGCGGCAACAAGGATGCGGCGCAACGGCTCGGCTTCCCGATCTTCCGGATCAATCTGCTGGTGTATGGCTATCTCGGGTTCATTGCCGGCGTTGCTTCGCTGGTCCAGGCGCAGCTTGCGCAATCGGTCACGCCGACGGTGCTCGTCGGCAAGGAACTCGATGTGCTCGCAGCCGTGGTGCTCGGCGGTGCGACGTTGACTGGCGGTGTCGGTACCGTGTTCGGAGCCATCCTCGGTGTCGCGCTGCTCGCGATCCTGCAGAACAGTCTGGTGCTCGTCGGCGTTTCCTCGTACTGGAACCAATGGTTCGTCGGGTTGACGATTCTCGTGGCCGTCTCGATCACGGCCTGGTCGGAACGCAGGCGCCGCGCCTCCAAGGCGATCAATTGATGAATGCCGAGCCGACGCGGTCGCGACCGGTTGCATGGCTGCTGCACTTCCTGCTCGGTGGTGCGGTCCCGATGCTGAGCCTGGTGCTGATCGCTTCGATCGGTGTGTTCTGGCTGCTGCTCGGCGAGCGGATCATCAGCGTCGGCGCGCTGCAATCGATGGCCTTCCAGTTGCCCGAGCTCGGCATCCTGTCGCTGGCCATGATGGTCTGTCTGCTCGCCGGTGGATTGAACCTGTCGATCATCGCCACGGCCAACCTCTGTGCGCTCACGATGGCGTGGGTGCTGACCCACTACGTGCCCGATGCGCAAGGGCTGATGTGGGGCGTCTGGCAGGCGCTTGCGGTACTCGCCGGCTTTGCGGTGGCCTGTGTCGTCGGGCTGATCAACGGATTCGTCATCGCCTGGCTGGGCGTTTCTCCTATCCTTGCCACCCTGGGCACGATGACGATGTGCAAGGGACTGGCGATCGGCCTCACACGTGGCAACGTGATCTCCGGTTTTCCCGAACCGATCGTGTTTCTGGGCAATGGCACGATCGGTGGCGTGCCAGTCGCGCTGATCCTGTTCCTCGCACTCTGCGTACCGGTCGCGGTGCTGCTCAACAAAAGCCCGTTCGGTCACAAGGTGTACATGATCGGCTCCAGTGAGATCGCGACCCGCTTCTCCGGTGTCGATACGCGCCGCACGTTGCTCGGGGTGTATGTGCTGTCGAGCCTGCTCGCGTGCGTTGCTGCGCTGGTGATGATGGCGCGCTTCAATTCGGCCAATGCGTCATATGGCGAGAGCTATCTGCTCGTGACGATCCTCGCGGCCGTGCTCGGCGGCGTCGATCCGTTCGGTGGATTCGGGCGGGTTGGTGGGCTGGTGATGGCGCTGATCCTGCTTCAGGTCATTTCCTCGGCGTTCAATCTGCTCGGCTTCAGCCCGTTCCTGACCGTGGCGATCTGGGGCGGATTGATCATCGTGATCGCGATGTTCGGTGTCCTGCTCGAGCGGTATGGCGTGGCGAGGCGCTAGCGTCGCTGCCGGACGACGACGATCGGATGGATATCGGAACCTGGTTGATCTATCTGGCTGCCGCGATCGGGCTTTCGGCATCGCCGGGCCCCAACGGTCTGCTCGCGCTCACCCATGGCGCCCTGCACGGCACCAGGGCGCTGAACACGATCGCCGGCGGCGTATTGGGGTTCGTCACGCTGATCGGACTGTCGCTCTTCGGTATCGGCGCCTTGCTGCAGTCCTCGATCGTCTGGCTGGCCATACTCAAGTGGCTGGGAGGCGCCTACCTGGTCTATCTCGGCATCCAGGTGTGGCGCTCGCCGCCCATCGCCCTCGATCGTCCGCACGAGCAGGGTCGGGTGTCGGCAGTGAGCATGTTCGGCCAGGGCCTGTTGTCTGCGCTGACCAATCCGAAGGCGCTGCTCTTCTTCGCGGCCTTCCTGCCCCAGTTCATCGATCCGGCGCGCAATCTGTTGATTCAGTTCGTGGTGATGGCCGGCACGTTCGCAGCCGTGGAATTGATCACCGAGATCCTGCTCGCGAGCATGGCGAACCGGCTGCGCCCGTGGCTGACGCGAGTCGGCAAGCGATTCAATCATGTCTGCGGCGCGATCTTCGTGGCGATCGGCGCGTTGTTGCCGCTGCGCGGGTAGTACGGTTGCGTTTGCGCAGTCGGCGCGGGATTGCTCTTGCGCTGATCGTTCGCGGCGGATTTCGCACGGCTGGTTCGAGACCGTTTCAGGTCGCCTGGGCCTTGCCCGCTTCCTTGCCGTGATGGGCGACCAGCAGCGCAAGCAGCGCCGATGATGCACGTGCCATCGGGCCGTCTGCGCGACTGGTCAACGCGATCGGCACCCGTGCACCGAGCACGATGCCCGAGCCGGTCGCACCGGCCAGGTATTCCAGCTGCTTGGCCAGCATGTTGCCGCTTTCGAAATCCGGTACGGCCAGGATGTCGGCCTGCCCCGCCACCTTCGAGACGATGTTCTTGATGCGCGCGGCCTCGCCGGAAATGGCGTTGTCGAACGCTAGCGGACCGTCGAGCAGACCGTCGCGGATCTGTCCCCGCTCGGCCATCTTGCACAGGGCCGCCGCGTCCAGCGTGGACGGGATCTTGGGATTCACGTTTTCCACCGCGGAAAGAATCGCCACGCGGGGTTCGTCCACGCCGAGGATGCGCGCGAAATCGATCGCGTTCTGGATGATGTCGACCTTCTCCGAAAGCGTCGGCTGGATGTTGAGGGCAGCATCGGTGATCAGCAGCGGTTTGCTGTAGAGCGGTACGTCGAATCGGAAGACGTGCGACATGCGGCGTCCGGTACGCAGTTCCTTGCGCGCCAGCACGGCGAGCATCAACTCGTCCGTGTGCAGACTGCCCTTCATCATGCTCAGCACGTCGCCGCTGGCCGCCAGCGCGGCGGCGTGGTCGGCC
>JBGSTN010000194.1:0-2074 GCA_041736455.1 Burkholderiaceae bacterium
CCGCCGACCCGGCATCCCTGTCAGTCGTCACACCGCCGGATCGTTCGACGCCACCATCGGTCGCCGACGACGGCGCGCCGGATTCGAGCCTGGACTTCGCCCGGATTCGTCGCACGCGGCAGTTCCGCACTTTCTGCCTGATCCAGTTCGTGATCTTCCCGGTGCTGCTGACCATTCCCGTGCATATCGTCGTGCACGGCCTCGATCTCGGGCTGAGCACGGGAGCGGCGACCGCGGTGTTGTCCACGCTGGGCGGCATGAGCATCGTCGGGCGCCTGGCGATCGGCCTCACGGTGGACCGTATCGGCGGACGCAACGGACTGCTGGTCTGCTTCGGGTTGCTGTTGACCAGTCTGGTCGTGTTGCTGGGAGCCAAGACGCTACCGTGGCTGCTGGTCTTCGCGGTGATCTTCGGGTTGGCGCATGGCGGTTTCTTCACGGTCGTCTCGCCGGCGCTGGCCGAATACTTCGGCATGCAGTCGCATGGCGTCGCCTTCGGCATGGTGTTGTTCTTCGGCACGCTGGGCGGGCCGCTCGGTCCGTTGCTGGCGGGCCGCAGCTTCGACCTGACGGGGAGTTACGATCCTGCCTTCGTGATGCTCATCGTCCTGGGGCTGATCGGTCTGTCTCTCGCCTTGTCGCTGCGGCCGATCGCTGGTCGCTGATCGCCGCCCGCAAACCCGTCACCGAGAAGTCCTCATGTCGATGAATGGCACGTCGCGCCGCACGGCTGTCGTGCTCGGTGGACTTCTCGTCCAGTTCATCGTGATCGGCGGCATGTTCGCCTACGGCGTCTTCTTCCATGCCCTCGAAGCCGAGTTCGGCTGGTCGCGCACGATGCTGTCGGCCTGTTCATCGCTGGCCTTCCTGACCATGGGTTTGCTCGCGATCGTCGCCGGACGCAGCAGCGATCGTCACGGTCCGCGTGTGGTGCTGATGATCACCGGCCTGGTCTTCGGCCTCGGCTACGCGGCGCTCTCGCAGATCACGCAGCCCTGGCACCTGTTCGTGCTGTTCGGACTGCTGGTCGGTGTCGGCCTCAGTTCGCATGACGTCGTCACGCTGTCGACCGTCGCACGCTGGTTTCCCGACCGGCGCGGACAGATCACCGGCATCGTCAAGGCCGGGACAGCCGCGGGGCAGGTGCTGGTGCCGTTCACCGCCAGTGTGCTGATACTGTGGATCGGCTGGCGCGACGCCTTTCTCGTGATGGGTCTGGTGGCCACGGTCATGTTGCAGTTCGCTGCCTGGCCGATGAAGGCACCCCCGCCGATGCTCGTAACCGCGAGCGATGCTGCTGCTGCAATAGCCCCCGCTTCGTCGTCGGTCGGTCCCGGCATGAGCTTCGCCCAGATCAGGCGGACGCGGCAATTCTGGACCTTCTGCGCGATCCAGTTCGTCTTCTTTCCTGCGTTGATGACGCTTCCCGTGCATATCGTCGTCCATGGCGTCGATCTGGGATTGAGCACGGCAGCCGCGACCGGTGTGTTGTCGACCCTGGGCGGCACGAGTGTCATCGGGCGACTGGCGATCGGCATGATGGTCGACCGCGTCGGTGGACGCAACGGACTATTGATCTGCTTCGTCCTGTTGCTGGGCAGTCTCGCGGTGCTGATGAGTGCCGGAACGCTTGTCTCGCTCTATCTCTTCGCGGTGATCTACGGCACGGCGCATGGCGGTTTCTTCACGGTGGTATCACCGGCGCTGGCGGAATTCTTCGGCATGTCTTCGCACGGCACCGCCTTCGGGGTGGTGCTGTTCTTCGGCACCCTGGGCGGAGCGCTCGGGCCGTTGCTGGCGGGCAGGGTTTTCGACGTGACGGGCAGCTACGACCCGGCGTTCATCACGCTCACGGTCCTCGCGTCCATCGGTTTGCTACTGACGCTCTCCCTGCGCCCGATTGCCGTCCGCCGAGCGCCTGGGACGGCGGATCAGTAACCGCGTGTCCTGTCGACCTGGTGGGCGACCGGCGTGCCGGCCAGCGCAGCGCGAATGTTCGCCAAGGCAAGCGCGGCGGCACTGCGTATGTCGGTGAGCGCCGCGATGTGCGGCAGCACCGCGATCGCGGGATGGG
>JBGSTN010000248.1:0-4695 GCA_041736455.1 Burkholderiaceae bacterium
CGGGGCTCGCGGTGGCCGGCCTGGTGTTGCTTGCCAGCGCGCTGGCCGGCGTCCTGCAAAGACCATTGCAGCGCCTCTGAGCCGACGGCCTCGCGCTACCATGCTCGCACCCCACGGCACGAACCCTCGGCCGCCATCAAGGATTGCCTGCACCATGACCACGACCAACGAATACAAGCCCCCCAGAGTCTGGTCCGACGACACGACTACCGGTGGCCGGTGGGGAAGCATCAATCGCCCGATTGCCGGACCGACGCACGAGAAGACGCTGCCGATCGGCAGGCACCCGCTGCAGTTGTATTCGCTGGCGACGCCCAACGGTGTGAAGGTCACGATCATGCTCGAGGAGCTGCTCGCGCTGGGCGTTGCCGAAGCCGAGTACGACGCGCACCTGATCCGGATCGGTGAAGGCGATCAGTTCGGCAGCGGATTCGTCGCGTTGAACCCCAACTCCAAGATTCCGGCGCTGGCCGACCACTCGCAGGACCCCCCGTTGCGGGTCTTCGAGTCCGGCGCGATCCTGCTCTATCTCGCGGACAAGCATCGCGCGCTGATCCCGCAGGACTTCGCCGCCCGTACCGAATGCCTTTCGTGGCTGTTCTGGCAGATGGGCAGTGCGCCCTATCTCGGCGGCGGTTTCGGGCACTTCTATCGGTATGCGCCGCATCCCATCGAATACTGCATCAATCGCTTCACGATGGAAGTCAAGCGTCAGCTCGACGTGCTCGATCGTCATCTCTCGCAGCAACGGACCCTCTGTGCGGGCGGCTATTCGATCGCCGATATCGCGATCTGGCCATGGTACGGCGGCCTGGTGCTCAATCAGGTGTACGAGGCGGCCGAGTTCCTCGATACCGCGTCCTACAAGCATGTGACGCGCTGGGCGAAGGAGATCGAATCGCGACCCGCCGTACAGCGCGGTCGCATGGTCAACAGGACGAGCGGCCCGCTCGACCATCAACTGCACGAACGCCATGATGCGAGCGACTTCACGCTGCGCACGCAGGACAAGCTGGCGCTCTGAACCTTTGATGCCGTCGAACCGAACCCACGGAGGAGACAAAACCATGCCGACGCTTTTCACGCCCGCGCAGCGCGCCGACTACGAACGCGACGGGTTCATGCTCGTTCGCCAGTTGTTCGATGGCGACGAGATCGACTTGCTGCGCCAGGCCATCGAACAGGATCCGCAATTGCGCGCGAGTCTTTACGACCGGACCGATGCCGCCGGCAAGGCCACGCGCATGGCGACCTGGAATCATCCGGGCGACAGCGTCTATGGGCTGGCGGCGCGATCACGACGCGTCGTCGATACGATGGAAGACATGCTGGGCGGCGAGGTCTATCACTACCATTCGAAACTCACCGCGAAAGAACCGCTGGAAGGTGGTGCCTGGGAATGGCACCAGGACTACGGCTACTGGTATCACAACGGTTGTGTCTTTCCTTACATGGCCAGCGTGATGGTGGCGCTAGATCGCGCCGACCGCCACAACGGCTGCCTGCAGGTGCTGCGCGGTTCGCATCATGCGGGCCGTGTCGACCATGGCATCGTCCCGGGCGAGCAGGTCGGTGCCGATCCCAGGCGGGTCGAGCAGATGCTCGCGCAACTGGAGCGGGTGCATGTCGAGATGGACCCGGGAGACGGTCTCTTCTTTCATGCGAACGTGATGCATCGCTCGGATCAGAACCGCTCGCCGAACCGGCGCTGGACGGTGCTGTTCTGCTACAACGCGGCACGCAACAACCCGTATCTCGAACATCACCACCCGCAGTACACGCCACTCGTGAAGGTTGACGATTCGGCGGTCCGCGAGGCGGGCCTTCGTTTCGCTGCTCAAGAGCCCGACGGCTTTCGCAGGACCTTCGCGAACCCGCCGGAGTTGACCAGACGCTTCGACGCGGCGCCGGGCAATTGAGCCGGGGCGCCTGCGGCGCTTGTTGCACAATCGAGGCAGCAGTCGTGCGCGTGACTGCCTTTCGCCACTCATCGATCGAATCTGCCCATGGCGCGAGTCACCGACTGGAATCCGCTGCTGCGAAAGGAGTTGCAAAAGGACTACTGGCAGCCCTTGCAGCGGTTCGTCGCCGCTGAACGAACCAGCCATACCGTCTATCCGCCGCATGACGAAGTGTTTGCCGCCCTGCATTGCACGGCCCATGCCGACACGCGCGTCATGATTCTCGGCCAGGATCCCTATCATGGACCGGGACAGGCCCACGGTCTTTGCTTTTCGGTCCGGCCTGGTGTGCGCCAGCCCCCTTCGCTGGTGAATATCCTGAAGGAACTGAGCGCCGATCTCGGTCATTCGCCGCCGGCGCACGGTTCACTGGTTTCCTGGGCCGAGCAGGGCGTGCTTTTGTTGAACGCCGTGCTGACGGTGCGCGCGGGTGTTGCCGGTTCGCATGCTGGCAAAGGTTGGGAAACGTTCACCGACGAAGTGATCCGGACGGTCAGCGAAAAGCCCGAGCGCGTGGTGTTCATGCTCTGGGGCAACTACGCGCGGCGCAAGAAGGCACTGATCGACCTTGACCGTCACGTGGTCATCGAGTCGGCCCATCCGTCGCCGTTGTCGGCTCATAACGGGTTCTTCGGCAGTCGGCCGTTTTCGCGTGCGAATGCCGCGCTGATCGAGGCAGGACGCGAACCCGTCGACTGGGCGATTCGATAGGCGCCGACCGCCGCGTGCCGGTAGGCGCCATTGCCGATCATGCGTGTCGTCAACGCCGATTGACACGGCGCGGACCGGCAACGAGGCAAGAGGCCGGCAAGTTGTGAGGCTGGCTTACCACCAGGAAATCCGGCGTACCACAATGACATACCTCGAACACGACCCGCGCTTGTCGGCGGTCTTCGCCGCGGCTGTTCGAACCGCACGACCAGTCAGGAACGATTGCTGCCGGACCGGTTCGCGAAGGTGTGCTGAATGCCGTGCTTCAAGAAATCGAATCGGGAAATATGCAATGCGAATCGCCGCCCCCGCCGTTCCTCTCCTCCCCGTGCTTTCCTCCTCTCGGACCTGCCATGGACATGACACCTCCTCTGTCGACGTTGTCTGCGCCCGACGTGTCGACGAACGACGCTTCGGCCAACAACTATCAGCGCAATCTGCGGGATCTGCCGCGGGAGCACGACTTCGAGCCGCTCCGGATAGAAGGCCGGCTGCCCGACGACCTTCACGGCACGCTTTACCTGAGCGGGCCCGGACTGTTCTCGTCATTCGGGCAACCGTATCGGCACTGGTTCGATGGCGACGGCATGATGACAGCGATTCGCTTCGACGCCGAGGGGGCGAAGGGCGCCGTTCGTCTCGTGATGACGCGTCAACTCGACGAGGAACGACGCGCCGGCAGAATGCTCTACACCTCGGGCGCCACGCTGGCACCGCAATGGCGACGGCGCATCGGCGTGCGCCTCAAGAATGTGGCCAATACCAAGCCGCTTTTCTGGAATGACCGGCTCTTCGCGCTCTTCGAGGCCGGCCTGCCGACCGAACTCGATCCCCTGACACTCGACACGATCGGCGAAACCGACCTCGGCGGTGTGGTCCAGGGGCATCTGTGTGCGCATTTCCACGAGGTCCCGGGTCGCCGCGCCTTCTACAACATCGGCCTGACGAGGAGTCCACGCAGTACCTTGTATATCTACGAGACGACCGTCGATCGCGCCATGCGTTGCATCGGCTCGATCGCGTTGCCGCGCAGTTCGGTGATGCTGCACGACTTCATCGTCACCGACAACCACCTGGTGTTCTTCGTCCCGCCCGTTGCGATGCGCGTCCTGCCGGTGCTGGCAGGTCTGAAGGCGCCACTCGACGCACTCGACTGGCGACCCGAGCAGGGCACGACCGTACTGATCGTTCCGATCGACGCGCCCGACCGATACATTCGATTCGAAGTGGACGCGTTCTTCCAATACCACTTCATGAACGCGCACGAGGTCGGTCGGAACATCGTCGTCGATTTCGTGCGATTCGGTGACTTCGGCAAGGCGTTCGACTTCCTGAAGGTGGACGCCCGGTCATCACGACCCGTCACGGAGGGTCGGCTGTTTCGTGCGATCGTCGATCCGGCAAAACGAAAACTGGGACTCGAACAACGATGGTCGGCCCCGTGCGAATTTCCTCAGGTCGCACCTGCCGTCCAGGCGCGACGACAACGGTTCGGCTACCTGCTCTCGGCCAACGAAGGCGAGCCACCGACGTCGTTCACCAAGTTCGATTTCACCGGTGGCACAGCCGAATCGGCCACGGCGGGCGAATCCTGCTACCCGACCGAGGCGGTCTTCGTGCCCAGGTCGAGCGTGGTTGGCGAAGACGACGGCTACCTGTTGTCGCTGGTCTACGACGTCGAATCCGATCACAGTTTCATCGCCATCGTCGACGCGCGAAACCTGAGCCGCGGTCCGATCGCGCGATGCTGGTTCGACCATGTCGTCCCGCCGCCGTTGCATGGAACCTGGCGGGAACATGGATGAGAGCAGCGCGTCGACGCCGATCAGCCCTGCAGTTCGAACACCAGGACTTCGGCGTCACGACCGTCACGAATGTCGATCGACGACTCGCCTTCGAGCAGCAGTGCATCGCCACCTGAAAGCGTCTCGCCGTTCACGATGAGCGCGCCCCGCACCAGGTGGACGTATGCCTTGCGTGACGGGTCGATCGCCAGTGTCGCCTGCTCGTCCGCGTCGAACAG
>JBGSTN010001085.1:0-3463 GCA_041736455.1 Burkholderiaceae bacterium
TGGACGTCCTCGTGTTGCGTGCGCCTCTCGGCGCCATCGCTTTCGTCCAGGCGGTTCAGGCGGGATGTGCGCTCGGTGAATCGGCCGCACGCGCGACGACCCGCGCACCGGATTTCGACCTTACCGCGACCTTGTCGCAACTGCTCGCGCATGGCGCGCTGACCTCCCTTCATCTTCCCGAAAGGCTGATCTCATGAATACGATTGCCAAGCCGACGGCGCACGCCGCCTATGGTGGCCCTGCTGTCTCACAGTCACCGATCGATCGCCTGGTGGCTCTCGCCATCGGCCTGTTCGAACGAATCCCGCATTCCCTCATCGCGCTGGTCGCGCGGTTCTCGATCGCGGCAGTCTTCTGGAATTCGGGGCAGACGAAGGTTCAAGGTTTCGTCGCCAACCTCGTCTCGGGCGAGTTCGAGCTCGGCTGGCCGAGCCTTTCGGATTCGGCGCTGGCACTGTTCCAGGAAGAATATCGACTGCCCTTCATCGCGCCCGAGCTCGCTGCGCCGATGGCCGCGATTGCCGAGCACGTCCTGCCAGCGCTGATCCTCGTCGGACTGGCGACGCGATTTTCCGCCTTCGCACTGCTGGGCATGACGATGGTGATCCAGGTGTTCGTCTATCCTGGCGCCTACGCGACTCACGGCACCTGGGCGGCGGTGTTACTGTTACTCATCGCCAGGGGTCCCGGCAGGCTGTCGATCGATCACTGGCTCGCATCACGACGAGCTCCCGGGATTCGATGAGGGTCGCACGCTCACGGTTCGCCGATCCGGGCACGGGCTCGACCACGAAGTCGTATCCCCGACCGATTCACTGACGTCACTGACAATCACTCTGGAGAAGACCTGATGAACTTCCGTCGCACCATAGCCGCGCTGACCTTCCTGTCGGCACCTCTGATCGCTTCGGCCGCCGACGGATTGATCACGGTGGCCAGCCCGCACAGCGTCAAGGTGACCATGGATCGGCTCGAAACGATCGTCAAGGAACGTGGCCTGAACGTCTTCGCGCGCGTCGATCATGCCGGCGGTGCTTCCAAGGTGGGCAAGACGCTGCGACCCACCGAGCTGTTGATCTTCGGCAATCCGCAAGGGGGCACGCCGTTCCTCGAATGCGCGCAGTCCGTGGGCATCGACCTGCCGTTGAAGGCACTCGTGTGGGAAGACGCCGCGGCGAAAGTCTGGCTCGGCTACAACGACACGGCCTTCCTGGCTGCCCGTCACGAGGTACCGACCTGCGCAGCAGCCGCGAATCTCGGCAAGGCGGTAGCCGGCATCGCGGGGGCCGCCGTGGCGCCCTAGTCGTCGTAGCGCCGGCGTTTCCACCAGCATGCGCGCGCGCCGGTGTTCGCGCGAAAGCTGCGGCTTACGCGCAGCGTGACATCAGGTCACGGCGTCATCGCGCGTCATCACGACACCCCAGGATCGCGACACGGCGTCACCGCTTCATGTTCAATGCCCGGCGCAGGCTGTCGAAATCGTCGACGATGAAGTCGTAGGCCATGTTCGGATCGGGATCGGGCGGGCCCGCGGGGCCCCATTCATCGGGCCGCTTCACGAATGCCGTCCTGAAACCGGCCTTGTGCGCCGCGTTCAGGTCGAAATTATGGCACGCGACCATCAGGATCTGCGCGGGCTCGAGTGCCATCCAGCGTGCTGCGGTCTCGTAGGCGAGCGGTTCGGGCTTGTAGACGCCGATCATTTCGCAGGAAATGATCGCGTCCCAGGCGACGCCGTTGCGACGCGACACGTCGACCACGAGGGCGGTCGGAAGCATCGTGAACGACACCACGGGAATGGTCTCGCGCAGCGCAGCCTGGGCCGCGGCGAAATCCGGCCACGTGTCGAGTTCGTGCCAGGCATGCCAGATCTCATGACGTTCCGCGGGCGTGATCGCGTCGAGACCTTGCTCGTCGAGCAATTCGTCGAGCGTGCGACGGTGGACGTCGTCCATGTTGAAGGCAGGCCGGACCTGGCCGACGATGCCCTTCATCGTCCGACGTCGCCAGTCATTGGCGAGCGCATGCCAATCGAGACTGACGCCGTGTCGCTCGCCCATCCTGGTGAATGCAACAACCAGTCCGTCATGCCAGTTCAATACGGTGCCACCGGTGTCGAATGCCAGAGCCTCGATGTTCATGTCCGTCTCCGCTTTGCTGTTCATCTCACTGAAGCGCGTGTCGCCGAAGCGATCGCGCGTTCCGGCGTGAATGCCGGTCCGTTGGTGATGCGTCCGAAATACGATTGCCAGGCAGGGGAGCCGGGCGGCCACTGCGCGAGAAAATCACGGCACCAGCGTTCGGTATCGATCGGCACGGGCAACAGGGCCACGTAGGCACCGGCAGTGCGCAGTTCGTGCAGCACCGGATGCGGCGACGGCGTCGTGGAGATGCGCGTGATAAGGCCGGTCGGGTTGCCGGCGAAGTTCGGCATGCCCGCAGCACCATTGTTGGCGATCCAGCCGTCGCTGGCAGCGGTTCGTGCGATGCGTCGCATGGCGGGCAGGCAGGTGTGCGTGCTGGCGAAGAGATCCACATCCGCCGTCGAGAACGACGCGGCGAGCCAAGAAGATCGATCCGGATCGTCGAGTGCGTCCACGTCGAAGCCCCAGCCAGCCAGCGACTCTGCGTCGCCATGCACGACACCGATTCGACATTCGCCGACCTGGTAGCGCGCGAACATCGGCAACCGCGCAAGGCGGGCAAGTACTTCTGCGTGGTGGCTGGCGGTCTGCTTGAGCCGCGCGTGGATCCGATTGGACCGTTCGACCACGTCGGCCATGACGCTCGGCGGGTAGGCGCAACCGCAGCCTGCGTCGTCCAGCGGCGTATCGAGTTCGGCCTCCACGTTGCCGAGGATGGCGTCGTGCTGCAGCACACGCCGATTGACTTCGGCGAACGCGTGGTCGGCAATGTTGAACCAGTTGAAGTCCCCATTGAAGCACAGGGTCGGGGCCGGCGCATCGGGCGCCGATTCCGAGCGCGCCATCGACTCGATCGCGTCCAGCGCCGGAACGTTGCCATAGAGTCCGCCGATCACGTAGAGCGTCCGCACTGTGCACGTCTCTGCCTTTGCGATCGCGGCCGGACCGTAGCGATAGCGCAGTGGACAGACACGGCCCGGCGCTGCCGTATCGACCAGCGTTGCCGAAGAGACATCAGCGCTTGCAGCATTCATTTGAGAAAACCTCGCAGGTTACCCGGAGTACTTGCATCGACCGCCACGTCGGCGACGATCGTGCCGTGCCGCAACGCGATCGCGCGATCGGCCAACCGCGGCAGCAGATCCAGATCGTGAACGACACAGACGAGCGTAGCCCGTCGTTCGACGGCCACGGCCTTCAGCAGGTCGACGATCTTGTCGGCCGCGTCTGCGTCGAGGCTTGCCGTGGGTTCGTCGGCGAGCAGCAGGGGACCACCCTGATGCAGTGCGCGCGCTATCGCCACTTTCTGTCGCTCGCCG
>JBGSTN010001091.1:0-3505 GCA_041736455.1 Burkholderiaceae bacterium
CGAGGGCAGCGATGCCGGCGACTGCCGTCGCGGCGCCGATGCCGGCGGACTGCGTCAGGAATGCGCGTCTGAGCGGATTCGTCGTCATCGTCGAACGACCTGGCGTGGCATGTCGGCGTTGGGGGTCGGTGGGACTCGTGACGGTTCAGACCCTGACGATCTTCACCGCGCATTTCTTGAAGTCGGTCTCTTTCGAGATCGGACAGGTCGCGTCGAGGGTGAGCTTGTTGACGAGACGGCTTTCGTCGAAGAACGGCACGAACACGAGGCCGCGCGGTGGCTTGTTGCGACCGCGCGTCTCGATGCGCGCAATCATCTCGCCGCGTCGCGAACTGACGCGGACTTCCATGCCACGCTGCAGGCCACGCGCCTTGGCGTCATCCGGATGCATGAAGACCTGGGTCTCGGGATACGAGCGATGCAGTTCCGGCACGCGACGCGTCATCGAACCCGTGTGCCAGTGCTCCAGCACGCGGCCCGTACAGAGCCACAGGTCGAATTCCTGGTCCGGCTCCTCGGCTGCGGGCTGGTAGGGCAGGGAGAAGATGACCGCACGTCCGTCGGCGCGTCCATAGAAGCGGACCTTCTCGCCCGCCTTCACATAGGGGTCGTATCCCTCGCGGAAACGCCACAGGGTCTCCTTGCCGTCCACCACGGGCCAGCGCAGGCCGCGCGCCTGGTGATACAGCTCGAAGTCCGCGAGATCATGGGCGTGACCGCGACCGAACTGGGCATACTCTTCGAACAGGCCCTTCTGCGCGTAGAAACCGAATGCCGTCGACTCGTCGTTGTCGAAGCCGGCCTGCAGTTGCGCCAACGGATACCTGTCGACGACGCCGTTGGCGAACAGCACGTCGAACAGTGTCTTGTTTTCATAGGCGGGCTGCTGCTTGAGCAGTTCGGGCGGCCAGACTTCGCTCAACTTGAAGCGCTTGGAGAATTCCATCAGCTGCCAGAGATCCGAGCGCGATTCACCGGGTGCCTTCACCTGCTGGCGCCAGAACTGCGTGCGTCTTTCGGCGTTGCCGTAGGCGCCTTCCTTCTCGACCCACATCGCCGTCGGCAGGATCAGGTCGGCCGCCAGCGCACTGACCGTCGGATAGGGATCGGAGACGACGACGAACGCGACCGGATTGCGCCAGCCCGGGTAGATCTCGTCGTTGATGTTGGGCCCGGCCTGCATGTTGTTGGTGGTCATCGTCCAGTAGCACTTGACCTTGCCATCCTTGAGCGCGCGACTCTGCGCCACCGCATGCAGTCCGACCTTGTCGGGAATCGTGCCGGGCGGCAACTGCCACAGTTTCTCGGTCGCCTCGCGGTGCTTCGGATTGGTGACGACCATGTCGGCCGGCAGGCGATGCGAGAACGTACCCACCTCGCGCGCAGTGCCGCATGCCGAGGGTTGTCCCGTGAGCGAGAACGGGCTGTTGCCGGGTTCGGCAATCTTGCCCACGAGCAGGTGAACGTTGTAGATCATGTTGTTCGCCCAGGTGCCGCGCGTGTGCTGGTTGAACCCCATCGTCCACGTCGACATCACCTTGATCTTCGGATCGGCGTAGATCTCGGCGAGCGCCACCAGCTTCGCGACCGGCACGCCAGAAAGTTTCGAGACCTTCTCCGCGGTGTATTCGGACACGAAGGTCGTGAACTCCTCGAACGTGCTCGCCTTCGAGTCGTTCGGATTGCCGCGTGGTGTGCCTTTCTCTGCCGGGTAACCGTTGTTCCCGGCCTCCTTCTCCAGCGCATGAACCGGGCGCAGACCGTATCCGATGTCGGTCACGCCTGCGGCGAATGTCACATGATTCTTCACGAAATCCTGGTTCACCCGCCCGGTCGAAATGATGTGATGGCAGATGAAGTTGAGGATCGCCAGATCGGTCTGCGGCGTGAAGACGATCGGCAGGTCGGCCAGATCGAAGCTGCGATGCTCGAACGTCGACAGCACCGCCACCTGCGACCCCGGGTGCGTGAGTCGCCGGTCCGTGATGCGCGACCACAGGATGGGATGCATTTCGGCCATGTTCGAACCCCACAGCACGAAGGCGTCGGCATGCTCGATGTCGTCGTAGCAACCCATCGGTTCGTCGATGCCGAAGGTGCGCATGAAGCCGGCGACCGCCGACGCCATGCAATGCCGGGCGTTCGGGTCGAGGTTGTTGGTGCGAAAACCGGCCTTGTACAGCTTCGCGGCGGCATACCCTTCCCAGATCGTCCATTGCCCCGAACCGAACATCGCGATCGAGTTCGGTCCGCTCGTCTTCAACGCTTGTTTCCATTTGGTCGCCATGACGTCGAATGCCTCGTCCCAGCTGACCGGGGTGAACTCGCCATTCTTGTCGTAGACGCCATCGGTCTTGCGCAGCAGTGGCTGCTGCAGCCGGTCCGCGCCATACATGATCTTGGAAAGAAAGTAGCCCTTGATGCAGTTGAGGCCGCGGTTGACGGGTGCGTCCGGATCACCCTGCGTGGCGACGACGCGGCCCTTCTGCGTGCCCACCAGCACCGAGCAACCCGTGCCGCAGAATCGGCACGGTGCCTTGTCCCAGCGGATTTCAGCGTTGCCTGCCTTGCGGTCTGTCACCTGTGCGAGTGCCATCGCGGGCATGCCGGCCGCACTGGCGGCTGCCGCAACGGCCTGGAGCTTGATGAAGTCGCGACGGTTCGTGCTCATGATGCGTGGCTTCCCTGGGATGACTGACTTGGCGAGTCGGTGGCTTCTCGAGGCTCGGGCGCGACGATCTCGTCGTCGTTGAACTGGTAGACCAGTGACGCGGCGAGGACGCCGTCGATCCGGTGGACGTCGAGAATGGTTTCCGCGGCGCTGCGGTTTGTGCTGTCCTCGACGATGACGATCATCCGCCCCGCGCCGTCACAGGCATGGACCTCGACGCCGGGCAACGCGTTCATCTCGGCACGGATGCGATCCGTATGTTCGAGGCGGGCTCTGACGACCAGACTGTTGACGTTCACGGGCAATGCCTGCGGAAGTGGGTTCGGGCGGCTGATGGGGCCGAGTGCCAACGGATGGTACGGAGGTCTTCCGCCCCGAATCCTTGATCGACATCAAGGAAATCTTTTTGATGCCAGGAATGTCCAGCCGTGATGCAGAAACGCTACGCAGCACGCGCGCGCACCGGCGTGTCGACCGCCTTTCGTCAACCGACGAGCGCGACGTGACGCGAGGAATGCCGGATTGCGCCCGACGCGGAATCAGGTCTTAGTCACCGCTTCCTGCAGCGCCGCACAACCGCGACCGGTCACGGCGCGAGGCAATCCCGGTCGATATCGGCCACCGAGGTCTTGCCGATATGCGCCAGTGTCACGTGCATTTCGTCCAGCAGGATCTGCAGGCAGCAGCGCACGCCGGCTGCGCCACCAGCCGCCGCGCCATAGAGCGTGGGTCGTCCGATCATCACCGCAGTCGCGCCGAGTGCGAGTGCCTTCACGATATCGCCACCGCGTCGGAAGCCGCCGTCGACGAACACCGGCAGTCGTTCGCTCGCCT
>JBGSTN010000349.1:0-11545 GCA_041736455.1 Burkholderiaceae bacterium
GGCACGCGGCACAATCGGCCGCGCGCGCGATGTAGCGGCCACGCTCGAACAAGGCTTTGCGCGCTGACTCGTCGAGCCGGTCGAAATCGACCGTTGCAGGCGGCATGAGCGCGGGGCGGGTGATCGCGAACCAGATGAGGACCAGCACGACGAACGCCATGAAGCCGACCGCCAGAATGCGTTTTGTCCAGGCAACGACCGTGCGCATAGGAATCACCGAGCACCGGAAGGCGGGGCGTGATGGGCTTCGGATGCCGATGTGCTCGTCAATCCGGGCGTCTCGAGAATGAGATCGCGGATCGCCGACAGGTATCGGACGTATCCGGTGCAGCGGCAGATGTTCGGGTTGAGCGCATCGAGCACGGCAGCCTCGACCTGGTCACGCGAGATCGGCGACCGCTCGAGGCGTTCGATGAGAGCGGTTGCGGCGTTGACGAAGCCGGGGGCACAGTAGCTGCATTGGAACGAAAAATGGTCGAGGAATGCCTGCTGCACAGGCGATAATTCGATCACTTCGCCATCGTCATTGCGTCTGGCATGGTCCTCGACCGTCCTGATGCTGCGGCCATCGCACCAGACTGCACCCGTGATGCAGGCCGGCACGACCTCGGGCCCATCGTCTCCGTCGATGATGACCGCGCACGCGCGGCAGACGCCTTGCCCGCATGCGTAACGTGTGCCGGTCAAGTTCAGCGTTTCCTGCAGGAATTCCAGCAACATCAGATCTTCAGGGATCTCGTGCGGACCGGTCGCTCGTCCGTTGACGGTCATGGCAACGCTCAACGTGGACCGGGGCCGAGTCGTAGCATTGGAAGATGCATTGATCATCCGTTCGCCTCCTCCATGCTTTCGCGGATCCGGGCCGCCGTCAGGGGAAACTCGTAGAGTCGCCGTCCGGTCGCCATGTGCACAGCCGCACCGATTGCTGCGACGATCGGAATCATCACGACTTCGGCAATGCCTTTCGCCGGATCGCTCGGCGAGAGTGGTGCAAGTGTGTGGCCCTGTTGCGACCAGACAGCCACATCGCTCGCACGAGGCAAGCGGTATCGATTGAAGTTCCATGTACCGTTGCCCGGCCCGTCCTCATACAACGGAAGCTCTTCATAGAGCGCGTGGCCGATGCCCATCGCGATGCCACCCTGCAATTGGCCGGAGACAAGTTCGGGCACGATCGGCGTGCCGCAATCGAGCCACGAGCGGTGCGAGAGTATCGTCACCTGGCCCGACCCGCTGTTGACCGCAAGTTCGACGAGCGTTGCCACGGGCGCGTAATAGACCACCGACGCATTGTTACGCTGGACAGGCGGGTATTTCACGGACTTCCTTGGCTGGAATACATAGCCTGCGTCACGCGTGGACGCCTTGATCCCGTCACTTGCACGGGTCCCCCATCGAACCGACATCGCATCGATGGGCGCGTCGTAATCTCGTCCGTCGATCTCGAAGCTCGCCGAAGCCCACGCCCAGCGGTTGAAGGTATGAACCGTGACACCGGTGACGAAACCGAATTCGTGCGCACGAGCCGCGAGTTCCCCGAATTCCAGAGGCTTCAGACCCGAAGCGATCAGCCGGCCCTCGTGCCACACGGCGTCCTCACGCCGAACGAAGAGGGGCGCGGCCTGGCCGCCGCCGACCCCTTCCTGCCAGATCGAAAGCGCGGCGGGCCACAGCCCCAGTTCGAAGAGCGCGCGCGCAGCTTCCAAGGTTGCATGTGAAAAGTAGTATGCCGAGTTCGAGGCGCTTCGGGGAGAGGTGATACGTGGCACCCAATGCGGGTCCAGCGCCGCGCGATCCTGTTCGCCTTGGGTCATCGTGTAGGGCTCGTCGTTGGAATCCAGTTGCAGGCTCGGCCAATCGATCGCCGCAAAGTCGGCCGTGTCCGCCGGACGGCCCAGATACCGGATCGGCACGAGCATCTGCGAGGTCGTTGCACCACAGCCGATCTCGCTGGCCACATGACGCATGTGAAGTTTTCCTGCCGGATCGAACTCGATCAACGCGAGCGCCGCTTCGGCACCCGTGCCATAGTCCTTGTGCACGCAGGAAAAGCCGACGCCATAAAGGTGGCCCGGGTGCGCGGCTTCCCATTCGGCCTTGCGCGCGACGCGCTCCTGCCAAAGCGGATCGACTTGTGCGGCGTCGAGGAGTTCGCCCGAGCGCAACGCACCAGCCGGAATTGCGCCCTGCGTGTTCTTCATCCCTGCGCGCAGCAGATTTCGCCTCCTCAATTCGATCGCGTCGATGCCGAGGTCGTGCGCAATCTCGTCAACCAGCAATTCGGTCGAGACCATTGCTTGCAGCGTGCCATACCCGCGCATCGAGCCGGCGAGCGGCGCCCGGGACGCGCGCACGCTGACCGCAATATCGTTCCTCGGAAAGTAATAGATCGACTGCAGCGCAGTCGCTGCAACCTGGCCGACCGACGGGCTGAAGTTCATTCGTCCGCCGCCGTTGCCGGTCAGGTCGCTCGCAAGCGACATGAAGCGACCGGTGCGTTCATCGACCGCGATACGCGTGTCGATGTGGAACGGATGACGCTTGATTGCAGACTGGAAGTGCTCGTGCCGATCCTGCGCGAGTCGTACGGCATGCCCGTCGCCGTAGAGGGCAGCCACTGCCACATAGTACGGAAACGCGTGATGCTCTTTCTGGCCGTATCCTACGGTGTAGCCCGGATGGAAGTTCAGTCGTCCGAGCGCGAAGTGACTCCGCTTCACCATCGTCATGATGTGCTGGGCATTGGTGTACGGAGACTGTGTTCCTGTCACGACATGCAGGGTCGACGTAGCCTGGTCGTACCAGGCATTGCCGTTGTCGGTCTCAAGTGCCGCCGGATCGACATACTGCGACAGGTACTGGCGCCGCCAGACGCGCACGCCCTCGCCCGGCGAGTCAAGTTCTCGACGCAGTTGCTGCGCATGATGAAGCGCGCGGGCGGCGGCATCACCGCTCGCATCGGCCGTTGGCCAAAGTGGTGTGTCGCCGTCGAACTCGGCGAACACGATCGCATCCCGCAACGCCGAGTAGCGGTCAGGCGCCTCCGGCGTGGTACCGCTGACGCGTACGAAGCGCGCTCCACCATAAGGCTCTCGGGCTACAGGTCCGGTCACACGGCCCCAACGAATCGCGTCGTCGTTGAATTTCAGTCGACGCTTGCCCAGCCGATAGCGGTTGTAGTCATGCCAGATCAGGAGCGCCACTGCCTGCCCGAGCACGACCGGCGTTTCGCCGGTTGCGAGCAACAGTTCCCCATAGAAGTCGGCTTCGACCATCTCGACGTGGTCTCGGGCGAGATCCTCGGCGGTCACGATCACATCGGGGACCAGATCAGCGTCAAGGATGGATAGATCGATTCCCTCGAAGATCCGGTCCGCGCGCGGAACGCGCAGCAGCATCGCATGGGACTGCTCTCTCGGCCAGCCAGGCATGTCGCGTGCTCGGACGTCGATCGCGAACACCTTCTCACCGGTCACCTTCGGAATGCCGTCGCGACGAAAGCGCGCGCGAGTTCCATCGAACCACTGCGGCGGGTGCCCGACGGTGGTGTCCTGCAGAAACGCCTTGTCGGGACTAACGATATCCGAGGCGCCTTCGCGCGCCATGACCTCCGCCAGTGGCGTCAGCACGGCTGTGACACCGCTGACGGCGGCGAATTGAAGAAAGGCCCTGCGGGAGACATCGGTCGGTCGAGCCGTCTGCATGACAAATTGGCCCCGCTGTTGAACGCCGAAGCGACAAGACGATCGCGCCGAGCAATTTGCATGCCCATCAGCGAGCGACATATGGAGTCGAGATGACAAACGGCAATCGCCGCCCAGCATTCATTGGACGACGCCGAACGTCGCGCCTATCGTCTTCGGCGAGTTCGCCCGATATCAGGGCCGACATCGCGCCGCGCCTTCTCCTGCGCCGCGATTGCTCCAGCCGCGAGGCCTAGCGCAAGCGCGACATAGGCGCCAGCCAATGCCTTCTTCGACAAACGATGCTCGTAGCCGGGCGTGAACCGACTTGGCGTGATCGTGTAGTCCACCAGGCACGCCAGCGCGCTCGTGGCAACGCCGCCGAGAACGGCCCCCTCGGTCGTACGAAGCGCAGGACGGTTTCGAGCAACCCGTGCAAACAGACCAGCCCAGAACACCGACGCTCCAAGATGCGTCAACAGTCCGAGACCCGTATGCGCTACATCGACGCGTTGCTGATGCAGCGAAGAGTCACCGTGATACCAATGACTGATGGCGTTGATTGCTGCGGCCCCCGAAACGTTCTCGCGCCTGCTTGCCTGAACGAGCGCCACAGTCGAGAAGACAGTGCCCAGGAAACCGGAGAACAGCGTATGGGTGATCGTCGGACCCAATAAAGCGCGGGAAGTGACTTGTCGTTCCAGACGGTAGAACTGATTCTGTTCCATGGTGATGCTCTTTAACTTGTTGAGACCCTGGCAAGGGCGACGAGGAGTTACGCAACCAGAAGCGAAGCAAACGGCATTTGCAGCCAGCGGCAGACAACGAAGCCGCGGCAATCAATGTTCCTGACTGGACCTTGTCGCGTCTTCTTGCCAGGGCGCCTCGCGCCGCGACATCCCGGGGGGGGGGGCGTCTTGCCCGACTCGGTCAACTTGCGAGGCCTACAGCCATGAAGTCTCGTCGGCCGGCTTGCGGCCCGGCAGCAATGACGTGGACTGCGCGCCTCCGGCATAGTCGTCGTGCTGGTCGCGAGCGGCGTCAACGCAGAGTCGGCCTGATTGAGGGCATCGTTGGCATTCGATTCATGTCTGTTCCCTGGCGGCAAAATCCGAGACTCGTTTGTTTGTCATCTCCAAGATATGGCATGGCGCTTGGCGTGCGCCCGGACCTGGCTGGCGTTAGAGTGCGTCACAGCATGCCGGCATAGCACTGCCGGGTGTTCGTCAGGCAATTACTACAATCGAAGGAGAGGTCATGGACAACGTCGACTTTCTGAAGAAAACCTACGAGGCATTCGCTCGAGGAGACGTCCCGGCAGTTCTCGAGGCGATGAGTCCCGACATCGTCTGGCATGAGGCGGAGGGCCATCCCTACGAGAGCCCGACTGGCGAGCCCTTCGTCGGGCCGAACGCTGTCATGGAGAATGTGTTCATGAGGATCATGGCGGAGTGGGACGGTTTCACCATCGTTCCGCAGCGATATCACGCGGGCGGCGATAGTGTCGTTTTCGAACATCGCTGGGTAGGGACGTGCAAGGCGACCGGAAAGCGAATGGATTTGCAGGCCTGCCACATCTGGGAAGTCAAGAACGGCAAGTTGACCCGATTGCAGGAGTATTGCAATACGGCGAAGCTTTGGGAGATCATGCAGACCGGATAGGGAGACAGGTAGCAGATCCGGCCTCTGGGCAGGACCGAACAATGCCCCGGCTGATTCGAGAACGTCACTGATTGGGCAAGCCACTGCAAGGGTCTTGAAGCGTCCGATCACTAGCCTTCGACGATCATCGGTAATAGCGCCCGCAACGTTCGGTACAATTTTCGCGCAGCGCTGCGCGAGTGCCTCCGCGGGCCCGGTTTTCGTCGTGGAGGCAACGAAGTGAATTCTGATTGGCCCGAAATCCCCTACGAGCCGTGGCGCGAGACAGGCACCGCGCTCCACCTCTATTCGCAGATCGTCGGCAAATACCGGCTGGCCCATACGCCATGGGTCAACCATTCGTGGCATGCAACCTTCTATGTGAACTCGCGCGGCCTCACCACGTCGCTCGTCCCTGATCGTCCTGGCGGCGTCGAGGTCGCGTTCGACCTGTTGAGCCACGTCGTGACGGGCGCAGCCGCCAATGGACGCCGGGCAGGATTCGATCTCGAAGCCATGTCGGTTGCTGCGTTCCACGAACGGTTCAATGATTTGTTGCGCACCCTCGGCGCGACGCCTGCCGACTTCGGCCAGCCGAACGAAGTGCCGAGCCCGATCCCGTTCATCGCGGATGGCGCGGAACGTCCCTACGACGCAGCGGCGGTGGAACGTTACTTCAAGGCGTTGGTTTCGATCGACCGGGTGTTCAAGCGATTTCGTTCCGGGTTCCTGGGCAAGGTGAGTCCGGTGCACCTGTTCTGGGGAAGTTTCGACCTGGCGGTCACTCGATTCTCCGGCCGCCTCGCACCGCGACATCCGGGGGGCGTTCCCGCCTTGCCCGACTCGGTCACTCGCGAGGCCTACAGCCATGAAGTCTCGTCGGCCGGATTCTGGCCCGGCGGCAATGGCGTGGACTTCCCGGCCTTCTACTCGTACGCGTATCCAAAACCCGCCGGTTTCGAAGCCAGGCGACCTTCGCCGGAGGCGGCGCACTTCGACAAGAATCTGGGAGAGTTCGTGCTGCCCTACGATGCAGTGCGGCGTTCGCCGGATCCCGAGGATGCGCTGATGGCCTTTTTGCAGAGCACCTATGCGAGCGCTGCCGAATCCGCTGATTGGGATCGTGCGTCACTCGAATGTGAACTCGGCGTACCCCGGCGACCGCGCGTGGCGTGAAGGTGGGCGCCGTCATCATTCGACGATCGTTCGTGGCGGAACTTCCGGTGGTTCCAGGGGATGCAGCGTCTTCGAAGACTCGGTAGTGGAAGCCAACGCTTCGCCGAACCAGCGGACCAGCAGCGATACGTAGGCGTCCTGGTGCACTTGCTCGGTCAACCCGTGGTCAGCTCCCTGGATCACTTCGCATGACAGCGAACGGCAATTGGCGCAGGCCTCACGATAACTTTCGATGACCGGATGCGGAACGATGTCGTCGTGCTCCGATTCGACAAGCAACACGTCACCGGTGAATTTCATGCAGGCACGAAGAGCACGATTTTCGGCGGTGGCAATCAGCCGCCGTCGATAACTCCTGAGATCGAAGTCGCGGTGCAGTTGCAGTTTCGGAAGTTCCCAGCCGTCGTCGTAGTACAGTGCTGGCGCTCGCATCGCCAGCCATCGGACTGGCCGCTCCGTGGTGAGGATCGCGCCCAGATACCCGCCGTAACTGCTGCCGACGATCGCCATGGCCGTCGGATCCACGTCGGGTCGAGCCACCAGATGATCATAGGCCGCCAGTACGTCACGCAAATTTGCTGCGCGCGAGACCTTCGTGAACCGGTTGTAGGTCGCCTCATGACCGCTCAGATCGAATGTCAGGCATACGCAACCCAGAGCCGCCAACTGGTGTGCTCGCGCGCGATACTGCGACTGGCTTCCTCCCCAACCATGGATGAACAACACGCCGGGAATCTGGGCGCGTGGACTGACTACTGTCGCGGCCAGTTCGTAATTGCCGACTCCAAGCGAGACAGATCGTTCAATGGTGGACATCGAGGTCGGTGCAGACGAATTTGAGGATTTGTCCCGCGTCAGGGTCGATTCCGTCGAACTGGACCCGGGCGCCCGCAGGCAGGTCAGCGTGCGCACCATACGACTCGTGCGTCGAAGCTTTCACACTGGCCAGCGATGGGTCGACTCGAAACGCCGCCAGGGCTGCAATCTCCGCGCCACTGGCGCCGCCGATGCGCCAGGACTGTTCTAGCACGGCCGAAAGCCTTCGACCTGCCGCGTCATGACCCATGATCACGTCATAGTTGCATCGCGACGCGATGAGCGCGGGGAAGGCCTGCGTCATCGCCTCATGGTACCGGCTTGCTAGCGCGACGGCTTCGCGAGCCGGCTCGGGCATCGCGGCCGCCAGAAGTTCCTCCCAACTCCCGGGCAGCACGTGCAATGTCGAGCCGCCATAAACGGTGCGACCCTGGTTATCCGTGGTGGTTCGCTGATGACCGTAGTAGGCACCCGTCAGGTCACCCACACGCGCGGTGCCCACACTCCAGGTCGCCGACTCGTTGATGTCCGCCTCGATGACGAGTCCTTCTCGCGCGATCGTATCCGCCGGCATGTCGTGCAAGCGGGCTTCGGCCTCACTGACGCTTCGATGCGTGGATTGACCAACGCCGCCCATTGCCGAAGGCAACTTCAGGCGAATGGCACCGCACTGGCGACCAAGCCGATTGACCGCCTCGATGGCGTCGTCCAGATCGAACACCGTGTAGCCCGGAAGGACGATACCCTCGAGAAGGTCGCCGAGGTCGGGTTCCCAGCCCGACGGGCATACCGCGCCCGGCGAAACGAGTCCGTGGCTGACGCATTTCGTTGCCACGAAGGGATAAGGAACGACGCCACCGAACAGATCGCGCTCGCTGCGGATGCCCAAGGTGGCCGCTGTCGCGCAAGAAAGGGTCTCGTCGGGCACGAAGTAGATGTCTTGCGTCGACAGTTGCGAGGAAGCCAACACGCCTCCGAACGGCAATTCCAGGAGTTCAGCCAGTCTCTGCGCGACGTTGGCATAGGTCGCAAGACTATGCTCAGCGGCGCCGCCGGCACGAAGAAAGACCACGGAACGGTGACACTTCGGCGGCATGAAGCAGGCAGGCAATGGCTACGGCAATTTCAGTGGGGCAAATGGTGTGCCTTGGCAAGCCCCAGCCACTGCATTGCCGAAATGACGGCCGCTTCCTCAGGAAATCGCGTTCACCGACGAGTTCCCGGGCAAGGCCTGCAACCCTTGCGCTCGCAGCACTTCGGCACGCACCACGTCGGTCAGTTCGGCCTTCAGAGCCGCAAACGGCGCTGAGGTCTTCACCGAATAGTGACGCGGGTGTGCGAGCGGCACGTCCCGGTCGAGCCGGATCCGGCCCGGGCGTGCACTCATCACCATCACCCGCGTTCCCATGAACACCGCCTCGTCGATGTCATGAGTCACGAAGAGCACGGTCTTCTTTTCACGCTCCCAGAGCCCGAGCAGCAACTCCTGCATCAACTCGCGCGTCTGATGATCGAGCGCGCCGAAGGGCTCGTCCATCAGCAGGATGCGCGGCGCGTTGGCCAACGCACGGGCGAGCGCGGTACGTTGCTGCATGCCGCCAGAAAGTTGTTTGGGAAAATGACTGGCAAAACCCGTCAGGCCGACACGCTCGAGGAAACCATCGGCGATCGCCTGCCGTTCGCCTGCCGGCAGACCGCGCTCGCGCAGGCCGAAGGCGACGTTCTCTCGAACCGTGAGCCATGGGAACAGCGTGTAGCTCTGGAATACCATGCCGCGATCGGCGCCAGGGCCGGCGATCGTGCGGCCATCGAGCGTGACCTCGCCCGTGCTCGGGAAATCGAGCCCGGCCACGATCCTGAGCAGCGTGCTCTTGCCGCAACCGCTGGGGCCGAGGATCGTGACGAAGTCGTTCTCGGCGACTTCGAGGTCGGTGGCCTCGAGCGCGAGCGTGTCGTCGAAGCGCTTGGCCACGCCGCGAACTCGAAGGATGGTCGCGGCAGCGTTCAACGGATCACCGCCCACGGAAACATCCGCCGGTTCGCCCACTTGAAGAGGTAGTCGCTCACCAGCCCGATCAGGCCGATCACGATGATGCCGAAGATGATCTGGTCGGTGGCGAGCAGCGACTGGCTGTCGGTGATCATGTGTCCGATACCGCTCGAGGCACCGATGAGCTCGGCGACGATCACGTAGGTCCAGGCCCAGCCAAGTACCATGCGCAGGTGCTCGGCGATCTCCGGCGCGGCGCCCGGCAGCAGCACACGACGCACCAGTCCCCCGCTGCTCGTGCCGAGCGTGTAGGCGGCCTCGACCAGATCGCGCCGGGTGTTGCCGATCGTCACCGCGATCATCAACACCAGCTGGAAGACGCTGCCGATGAAGATCACCGCCAGCTTCTGCGCCTCGCCGATGCCGACCCACAGGATCAGCAGCGGAATGAAGGCGCTCGCCGGCAGGTAGCGCGCGAACGAGACAAAGGGCTCGAAGAAGGCCTCGACCGGCTTGTATGCGCCCATGGCGACACCGAGCGGCAGGGCCACCAGCGCGGCGAGCGCGAAGCCACCGACCACGCGCCATACGGTCATGCCGATGTCGTACAGGAAACCCATCTCCGTGAGGAGCGTCCAACCGCTCGTCAGCATCGTGAGCGGATCGGCGAGAAACGTGCGGCTCACGTAGCCACCGAACGTGGCGAGCGCCCACACGGCGACGAACAGGACGAAAAAGGCCGTGCCGAGCACCACCCGGGTGCCGGGCGCGACGGGAACGAGAGGCTTCAAGATCGATTCACGGCGTATTCGGTGGCGGTCGGTCCGATCACTTGATGAACTGCGGATCGGCGAGCTTGCCCAGATCGGGTATCTGCTTGATGATGCCGGCGGCGAGCAGCAGGTCGGCCGCTTCCTTACTGAAGGCCATGTGCTCGCCGGCGAAGAAGGTCTGGTTGGCCGCCCTGTCCTGCCAACGCAGGAACTTCTGGCTCGCCTCGAACTTGTCGGCAGGCTGCTTGACGTCGGCGCCCATGATCTCGAACGATTTCTGCGGCTCGGCCTTGATCATCGCTAGCGCGTCGAAGTAGGCATCGGCCATCGCGCGCGCCGCCTTCGGGTTGTCGGCAAGAAACTTCGGCGTGCAGCCCACCGTGTCCATGATCATCGGATAGTCGAGCGTGGTCGCGATGATCTTGCCCGCTTCGGGCTTGGCACGCACCGCACTCAGGTAAGGCTCGTAGGTCATCGCCGCATCGAGATCCGCGGTGCCGGCGATCATCGTGTTGGCCGCAGCCTGCGGCTCGAGGTTGACCACCTTCACGTCCTTCACTGACAGGCCGTTTTTCGCGAGCATCCAGGCGAGCGTGAAATACGGTGCGGTGCCCGGTGCGCTCGCAGCGACGGTCTTGCCCTTCAAGTCCTTGATGCTGCCGATGCCGGGCTTGACCACCATCCCGTCGGCACCGTAGCTCTTGTCCAACTGGAAGATCTGCGTGGTGGCCACGCCGGCTGCATTCCAGACGATCCAGGTTTCCACCGTCGTCGCCGCACACTGGATGTCGCCCGAGGCGATTGCCAGATGGCGGTCCTTCTGCGGGATCTTCTTCAGCGACACGTCGAGACCATGCTTGCTGAACAGGCCCGCCTCCTTGGCGAGGGTAAGCGGGGCGAAGCCGGTCCAGCCCGAGATGCCGATCGCCACCTTGGTCTGCTGCGCCTGTGCGCTGGCACCGGAGCAGGATGCGGCAAGCGCTAGGGCAATGAACACCTGCTTGAACTTCGTTGACATGTCGAACTCTCCGTTGGCTGTCGAATGATCGGGATGATGAAGAAAATTGCCGGGACGATGAGGTGGATCGGCCTGCGCGCAAGACCGCCTTGCACCAGTTCGGTCAGGTCGAATACCACAGCGACGGCGCCTCGGGCAGGCTTTGCAGGATGCGTGCCAGGCCGCCATTGCGCACCAGCCGGTTGGCTGCCTCGATGTCGGGTGCGAGGTGTCGATCGGTCGCGAGCGACGTCACTTCGGCGCGCAGCAGCGCGTGCACCGCCTCGAGTGGCCGTGAAGAAGCAAGCGGACGCAGGAAGTCGATCGCCTGCGCGGCGGCCAGCGATTCGATCGCGATGATGTAGCCGACGTTGGCGATCATCGGCTGCAGCCTGCGCGCGGCGAAGGTTGCCATCGACACATGGTCTTCCTGGTTCGCGCTGGTGGGCAGCGAATCGACGCTGGCCGG
>JBGSTN010000354.1:0-1918 GCA_041736455.1 Burkholderiaceae bacterium
CGGCGGCTGCGCGGTGATCGTTGCTCGTGACCCGATTGGTGGTAATGCCGTTCGACTGTGCGCGGCGACACAGCACCATACTGCGCAACATGTAAGTGCGGCGCCGTCGCTGGTCGAGTTCGGTGCCGGCCTCTGCGCTCACCGCGCGCTAGAGGCGTCCGGGCGCCGACTGGCCGACATCGAGATGGCGGCCATCTACGACAGTTTCACGATCACGTTGACGATGCTGCTGGAGGAAATCGGCCTGGCGCCGCGCGGTGGCGCCGGGCAATACGCTCGCGAAGGACACTTCGATCGGGACGGCCGCGTGCCGCTCAACCTGCATGGCGGACTGCTGTCGTATGGGCACTGTGGTGTCGGTGGCGCGATGGCGCATCTGGCTGAAGTCTGTCTGCAGATGACGGGTCGTGCGGGAGACCGTCAGGCGCCGCGCGCCGGGACGGCGCTGCTGCACGGTGACGGTGGTGTGCTGTCCTCGCACGTGAGCCTGGTGCTGGAGGCGACCCGATGAATGCGCCATCGGGAATCGCCGACTGGACCCAGGGCGGCGAGGGCGTCGTCTTCCAGCGGTGCGGTCGCTGCAGCGCGCGCTGGTATTTTCGCCGCGAGTTCTGTCCCGAATGTGGCGGCGACGAACCGACGACGCTGGCGTCGACCGGTCTCGGCGTCGTCGTCGCAACGACCTTGATCCATCGGGCGCCGAGCGACGCCTGGCGCGCACGGGTCCCATACGCGCTGTTGCTCGTCGATGTCGACGACGGGTTCCGGATGATGGCGCACGGTGACCCGGCACTCGCGATCGACGACCGTGTCCGGTGCCGGTTTCACGATGTCGAGGGCAATCCGTTGCCTTACTTCGAGAGGGAATCACCTTGAAAGACACGACAAGCACTTCCGGCGATCGGGAAGCATTGCGGAAAGCTCTGCGGGTGGCCCTTGCGCCGCGGTCCGTCGCACTGATCGGTGCCTCCGACAATCCGGACAAGATCGGCGGCCGGCCACTCGCGTTCCTCTCGCGCTTCGGCTTCACGGGAGAGATCTATCCGATCAATCCCGGCCGTGCCGAGGTACAGGGTCACAAGGCCTGGGCTGCCCTGAACGACCTTCCCGCCGCCCCCGAAATGGCCATCATTGCCGTGCCGGGCGAACTCGCCGTGAGCGCGGTCGACGAGTGCGCGCGCATGGGCGTGCGCGTGGCGATCGTGATGAGTTCGGGTTTCGGCGAGGTCGATGCGAAGGGCCGGGCCCTGGAGCGGCAGATGGTCGACAGTGCGCGCGCCTGCGGCATGCGCATCATCGGTCCGAACTCGCAGGGTCTCGCCAATTTCGGTACCGGCGCGGTCGCGAGCTTCTCGAGCATGTATATCGAGGCGCCGCCCGCCGATGGTCCGGTCGGCATCGTGAGCCAGAGCGGCGCCATGAGCGTGATTCCCTATGGCTTGTTGCGGGCGAGGGGAATCGGCGTACGTCATTCGCATGCCACCGGCAACGATTGTGACGTGACGGTATGCGAACTCGCATCGGTCGTCGCCGAAGATCCGGCGCTGAAGCTGCTGTTGCTTTATCTCGAAGGCCTGCCCGATCCCTGGCAGCTTGCGCAGACTGCGCGTATCGCTCGCGATCGTGACCTGCCCGTCATCGTGCTGAAGTCGGGTCGCTCGCGTGCCGGGCAGGACGCCGCGCGCTCGCATACCGGATCGCTCGCCAGCGAAGACCGTGTCGTCGATGCTTTCCTGCGCGACCATGGCATCCTGCGCGTCGACACCGTGGCCGACATGGTGGCCTGCACCGAGCTGTATCTGAAGGGCTGGCGTCCTAGTGGAAGGCGTTTGGTCGCGATCAGCAATTCCGGTGCCGTCTGCGTGCTGACCGCCGACGCGGCAAGAGACGCTGGGCTGGTGATCGAGCCGCTGGCCGA
>JBGSTN010000361.1:0-2661 GCA_041736455.1 Burkholderiaceae bacterium
TCGGCAAGACCACCGGGCAGCCGCTCTACCGCCTGCTGGGTGGCGCGCGCGACCGGGTGCCGGCCTACCACAGCGGTGGGCTCTGGCTGTCGCGCAGTCAGGACGAACTGGTGCGGGAGGCTCGTTCGTTCATCGACGCCGGCTTCAAGGCGATGAAGATGAGGCTGGGCAGCGCTGATCCTGCGGTCGATCTCGCGCGGGTACGAGCCGTCCGCGACGCGATCGGCCCGGACATCCGGCTGATGGCCGACGCCAACCAGTCGCTGACCGAAAGCCAGGCGATCCGGCTCGGCCGCGGGCTCGAGGAATTCGACCTGACCTGGTTCGAGGAGCCTTTGCCGGCGTGGGACGTCGAAGGCCTCGCCCGGGTCGCGGCAGCCCTCGACACGCCGATCGCCAGCGGCGAGACCGAGTACACCCGCTATGGCTTTCGCCGGATGCTCGAGCTGCGATCGGCCGATGTGCTGATGCCGGACCTGCAGCGCGTCGGTGGCGTCAGCGAGTTCATGCGCGTGGGCCACATGGCCGAGAGCCATGACATCCCGGTCTCCAGCCATCTGTTCCCCGAGACGAGTATCCAGGTGCTCGGCGCGCTGTCCAATGCGAGCTATCTCGAGTACATGCCGTGGTTCTCGCCGCTCTACAACGAACAACTGACTTTCGAGAACGGCAGCGCCGTGGTGCCCGAACGCCCCGGATTCGGTTTCACGTTCGACATGGCGGTCGTCAAGAGACTTGGGCAGTGATGTCTTTGCATAACGAGTCATCATTGCAGAACCGGTCTTCAATGCAAAACCAGTCATCATGGCGAGACCGGTCGTTGACACCAAGACCAGTCTTTCACACATAACGAATCAGGAGACACTTCATGGTCAACCGTCGCAGATTCACCCTGGGCGCCGCCTCGGCCGCCGCCGCCGCTGGCGCCTCATCGTTCGCCTTGCCACGATTCGCGTTCGCCCAGGCCGAGCCGATCCGGATCGGCTGGCTCGCCGCCCTGACCGGCCCGAGTTCTGCACCGGCCATCGGCTTCAACCGGGGCGTCGTGTTCGCCGTCAACGAGATCAACGCCGCGGGCGGCGTCAAAGGCCGCAAGATCGAGGTGCTGACCCGCGATACGCAAGGCGATCCGACCAAGGCCGTCAACGCGACCCAGGAGATGATCTCGTCGCTGAAGGTGCATGCGGTCTGGGGTCCGACCAATTCGGGCGAGTCGCTCGCGGTGACGCCGATCATGGCGCGCGCCAAGATGCCTAACATCCATCCATGCGTCGTGGACAGCCTGATCGACCCGCAGAAGTATCCCAACGCGTTCCGGATGACGCCGTCGAACACCCAGTGGGACGACGCGGTACGTGGCTATTGCCTGAACATCCTGAAGGCGAAGAAGGTCGCGGTGTTCGGCGACACGACCGGCTATGGCGTCGCTGCTGCAAAGGCGTCCGTCGCCGGCCTGAAGAAGGACGGCGCCGATGTCGTCTACCAGGCCAACATCGAGGCGACGCAGCCGGACTTGACGCCCGACATGCTGCGCGCAAGGAATGCCGGCGCCGAAGCGATAGTGGTCTGGAGCACCTCGACCGGCATGGATGCCCGATTGTTCAATACCCGTGCCACGATGAAATGGGACGTGCCCTTCGTCGGCCACCCGTCGATGTCGTCCGGTGACGTCGCGAAGCTGGTCGACAAGCCCGAGAACTGGGAAAAGGTCTACACCATCGGCTACCGCAGCTGCAGCTATGACGACAACGGCAAGTTGCCACCTCATTCGCAGGAACTGGTGACCAGGCTCAAGGCCGCCAAGGTCGATCTGTCGGATTCGCTGCTGTGGTGGGTCGCCGGCGGCGTCGATGCGATCTACATGATCGCCCAGGCGATCGAGGCCACCGGCTCGACCGATGCCGCCGCGATCATCGGTCACTGGAACCAGCTCAAGAACTATCCCGGCTACTTCGGTCAGTACAGTTATTCGCCGACCGAGCACAACGGCTATCCCGGTGACGATGTCGTGATGTCGGCAGCCTCCTCGGCGAAGGACGGTACCTTCAAGCTCGCACCCGGCTACAAGTCCTGACGAGGCAGTCCCATGTTCGGGTCGATTCTGGCATCCGGCCTCGCCGTCGGCGCGATCTACGCGCTGATCGGCGTGACCTACAACACGATGTTCTCGACCTCGCGGGTGATGAGCTTCACCGCGGGCCAGCTTGGCATGCTCGGCGGCGTCTTCGGCTCGCTGTTCGTGCTGCGGCTGGACCTGCCGATGATCGTCGGGCTGGTGCTCACGCTGGCAGTCTGTGCGGTCGTCGGTCTCGTCACCGAGTTCGTCGCGGTGCGGCCGGTGTTGAAGAGTCTCGACCAGCACCTGTACGTGCTGTCCACGCTGGCGCTGGCTTCGATGATCCAGAACAGCACGGCCATCCTGTGGAGCACCGAGCCGCAACCGTTTCCGCGGATCTTCGCGGGAGAGACGGGCGGTCTGGGGGACGAGAAGTTCTGGCTTCCGATCGTGGCTTGCATGGGCACCATCATCGCGCTCGAGCTGCTCTATCGACACACCCTCGTCGGGCGCGCCTTCGTCGCGATCGCCGAGGACAATTTCGTCGCGCGTGCTCTCGGCCTGCCCGAGCGGGGTCTGCGGATGGCCAGCTACGCGCTGGCCGG